>NZ_DASRXP010000209.1:0-21732 GCF_035687465.1 Kribbella sp. | reverse complement strand
CCGGCCGGCGGCCTCTACACCTACCCGCTGATCCGCAAGCTGACCGGTCAGGGTCCGCTCACCGACCCGGCGCTGGCCAAGCCCGGCATCAAGGTGATGCACGTCCCGGACTTCGACTACAACACCAACTGCCGGAGCTTCGTGATCTGCCTGCAGCAGGTGGAGGCCTGGTCGGACAAGAACCCGGACCACGTGCCGATCGTGATCCAGCTGGAGCTGAAGCAGTCCGACCCGAAGGTGGTCGCGGCCGGTGGCGTGCAGGCGCCGCCGTGGGACCTGGGCAACCTGAACAGCATCGACACCGAGATCCGTTCGGTCTTCAGCGAGCGCCAGCTGCTCTCGCCGGATGACGTCCGCCGCAGCGACCTCACGCTGGAGCAGTCCGTGCTGAAGAAGGGCTGGCCGACGCTCGACCAGGCCCGCGGCAAGGTGATGTTCTTCTTCGACAACGGTGGCGAGGGCACGATCCGCGACCTCTACCGCGAGGGCAAGCCGAACCTGGAGGGCCGGGCCGTCTTCACCCGCGGTCCCGAGGGTCAGCCGGACGCCGCGGTGACGATGGTGAACGACCCGCGCGGCGCGAGCCAGGCCGAGATCAAGCGGCTGGTGAGCAAGGGCTACCTGGTCCGGACCCGCTCGGACGAGCCGATGTCGACCGTGCTGGCGAACGAGACCAGCCGGGTCGGGATCGCGCTGGCCAGCGGCGCCCAGTGGGTCACGACGGACTTCCCGGTGGCGGGCATGGCCGCGCGGTACGACAGTGACTTCGTCGCGAAGCTGCCGGGCGACACCGCCGTACGATGCAATCCTGTGGCGTCCCCGTCCTGGTGCCGGGGCAACCTGGAGAGGTGATTCCCGCATGTCGGAGCACGTGGTCGATGTCAGCTGGAGCCGTGGTGAGCACGAGTTCACCTACCAGACCTACAGCCGCGACCATGAGTGGCGCTTCGACGGCGGAGTAACCGTGCCCGGGTCCGCCAATCCGGCGTACCTGGGCAATCCGGGGCCGGTGGATCCCGAGGAGGCGTTCGTGGCGGCGTTGTCGTCGTGCCACATGCTGACGTTCCTCGCGATCGCGGCCAAGCGGCGGCTGGTGGTCGACTCGTACGACGACCACGCGGTCGGGGTGATGGCGAAGAACGAGCGCGGCCGGCTCGCGATCACCCAGGTCACCCTGCATCCGAAGATCACCTTCGCCGGGCCGGCGCCCGACGCGGAGATGCTGGAGTGGATGCACCACCGGTCCCACGAGGAGTGCTTCATCGCGAACTCGGTGACCACCGAGATCACGGTCGTGCAGTAAGAATCAAAGAACCACCCGGCCGGCTGCCCTGAGCCTCGCGCAAGCGGCGTCAGGACAGCCGGCGGGTGGTTCGGTGCTCCGCTGTGGAGGAGCACTGACGGACTTGGCGGCGCCTCGCATGGGCGCCTCTAGCGTTGCTGCGATCTCCGTGCGGTCTACCTCGGTGGGGAAGACCGTTCGGGCGCGCCGCCTGTCCGTCCGTCCGGTTCGCGCCTTACTGCTCGGCGGCGGCGTCGCTCCGGTCGTCTTGGGGGGTCTCGATGGTCTGGTCGTCGCTGCGCAGGTGGACCTGCTCGGAGGCGATGACACTCATCAATCTGTGGATCGTCATGCCTGTGAGACGCACCCCGGACCCGGATATGACGGGAATCCGCTAGAAGTTTTGGTGTGAGCTACTTCTCATCCAGGCCGTCGGGGCGGAGGGGGACCAGTTCGCGGGCCTCGTCGTACGAGGTGCCGGTCAGTTCGAGCAGGTCCACGATGGTGGAGCGTATCTGGCCCAGAACCACCACCGCGGACAGGCCGGGAGGGGTCGGCATCACCGCGGTGCGGCGGCCGAGTTCGCCCAGGACGCGGTGCGCGGCGACGTCGGCGGCCGGTTCGAAGAGGGATTCCGCGATCAGCCGGGTGCCGTCCGCCAGCCGCTCCAGCAGCATCGGGTACTCCGCGGGCATCCGCTCGTCGCGCCAGACCGAGACAGCCGCGCGGCGGACCAGGACGCGGATGTTCCTGATCGCCCGGTCCAGCGGGTCCACCAGGTCCGCGATCTGTTGCACCCGGCCCCGATGCCGGCGCCTGAACGGCGACAGCCGGACCACCGCGACTCCTTCGGCGGCCGCGCTGCGGAGGTCGTCCAGCAGGGATTCGCTGGCCCGGGCCCGGCGGAGGGCGTCGGTGACGGCTTCGGTGTCGTGGGCCCGGAGTCCATCGGCCGTCTCGACCAGGATCTCGGACAACTCGTTCAGGACGGAGGTGGCTTGTTGCCTCGGGCGCCGAATCGCGGCCGCGGGAGCGATGGTTGCCGCGGCCAACGCCACCACGCCGCCGAGCGCCGCGTCCAGCCAGCGGCTGAAGCCGGCTCCGGGACTGGGCAGCAAGGTGGTGACGATCGCCGCCTGGACCCCGGCCTGCGTCGTCATCAGGTTGCCTGCACCGAGGAGCACGGCGACGCTCATCGCCAGCGCGACGACGAAGACGATCTGCACGACGCCGGTACCGAAGATCTTCACGAAAAGGTCGCCGACCAGGACGCCGACCGCCACGCCGACCATCACCTCGGCGACCCGGCGTAACCGCTGGCCGAAGCTGAAGCCGAGGCAGACCATCGCGGCGACGGGGGCGAAGAACGGCTGCGCGTGGCCGAGGACGTAGTGGGCCAGCGCCCAGGCCACTGCCGCGGCCAGCGCGCACTGGGCGATGAAGAAGGCCCGGTCACGCCAGCGGTCGATCCGGCGGCGGACGGACGCCCTGGAGCGACGCGCGGCCCGCGGCGCGATGTCGTCCCGCAGCTCGCGCAACTGTTCCAGGGTCAGCCTGACCGGGTCCATCACCCCATCATCGGGGATCGGCCGCCGCCCGGGCAGGAGGACGCCTACAGTCGGACGCCGCGCCGCCGTACGCCGGGCGCCGCCTTGATTCAGACCGCGCGGACCGCGAGGGTGGGGGCATGACCGAGAACAACCGCGAGGACTACGGCAGCTACAGCGTCGACGACGAGGACCAGCTGCAGTCGCAGGACACCCTGAACGACCGTGGGGTGGACGACATCCTGGACGAGGGATATTCGCCGCCGGAGAAGTGGTCCGCGGGCGAAGGTTTCGGCACCACCGCCGAGGAGGCGGTCGAGGGGGAGACCCTGGACCAGCGAGTGGCCCAGGAGGAGCCCGACGTCGACCCCTACGCCGAGGACGACGAGAACGTCGGCGGGCCCGAGATCGGCACCGAGCGGTCCGGCCGACTGGTCGCGCCGGACGAGGGCGCGCACTTCGACGAGGAGAAGGACCTGGTCGCCGAGGACGTCGGCTTCGACGGGGCCGCCGCCAGTGCGGAGGAGGCCGCCGTCCACGTGGTCGACGACGACGAGCCGTTCGAGCTGGACGACGAGGACGAGACCGACCTGGAAGACGTCCAGGACGTGGATCTGGGCGACGTCGGCGACCCCGAAGACTGAGGCCGCAGCGCAAGCTCCATCAAGAGATGCGCTCTGCGTTGGCCGTACGCCGGTTCGCGTCAGGGACGCGGACCGGCGCGCAGAGCTGCCTGAGGTCCTGCACTGCACGAACTCCTAGTGCCCCGCGTCGGCACTAACGCCGGGTGACAGTGACCTCGGCGCCATGGCGGGGGACGAGGGTGACGTTCTTGGCCTGGGCAGGTTCGGGTTTGGGGTGCGGTGCCTGGAAGTTGTAGGCGGCGAGAGCGGCGCGGAGGATCTCGGTGCCCTCCATCAGGGAGAAGCCGGCGCCGATGCAGCGGCGGGCGCCGCCGCCGAAGGGCATCCAGGTGCCGGGGGCCGGCGGGTCGTCGGACAGGAAGCGTTGCGGGCGGAACTCCTTCGGGGCAGGGAAGTGCTCCGGGTCCCGGTGGACAAGTCCGATCGCCGCCATGATCGTCGTACCGCGCGGCAACCGGTAACCGGCGACGTCCGTCGTCTCCGTCAGCCGCCGCCCGACCTGGTAGACCACCGGATGCAGCCGCAGCGCCTCCTTGAGGATCGCCTCCAGTTCGTCGTCGCCGGCGGCATCCGCGGCCCGCTGCCCGAACTCCAGATCCGACGGACGTCGCGCCAGCTCGTGGAAGGCCCAGGCCAGCGCCGTCGCCGTCGTCTCGTGCCCGGCCAGCAGCAACGTCACCAACTGATCCCGCAGCTCGACGTCGGACCAGTTGCCCGCAGCAAGCAGTCGCGAGAGTACGTCGTTGCGCCCGGCAAACGTCTCCCGCCGCTTGGCGATCTCGTCGTAGAGGATCTCGTCGACCTTCCGCTGGGTGTCCAGGTACGTTTTCCACGGCGGGACCCGGAGCAGCGCGGGGTAGAACCCTCCCAGCATGATCACCGGCGACACCGAAACGATCTTGTCCATCAGCGGCCGTAGCGCGTTCAGCCGGTCCACGTCGGTCACCCCGAGGATCACCTGCAGGATGATCTCCAGGGTCAGGTTCCGCATCCGCTCGTGCACCTTGAACGGTTTCCCGACCGGCCACTTCGCGACCTCGGCCTCAGCCAGCTCCAGCACCATCCCGGCATACCCGCGCAGCGCCGCGCCGGAGAACGCCGGCATCAGCTGCTTGCGCATCCGCACATGGTCCTCGTCGTCGAGCAGCAGCAACGAGTGCGAGCCCATGATCGGCTCCAGCACCGTGTTCCCCTCGCCTGCATGCATCACCGCCGGCGGGCTGCCGAACACCTCGCGGATGTGGTCCGGCCGACTCAGGACGACGCACACCCGGCTCGACGGCACCAGCCGGATGGTGAAGACATCCCCGTACTTCTCCCGCATCCGCGGGAAGAACTTCCTGCGGTGACTCGCGAACAGGAACGTCTGGACCAGGGTGGGCAGGCGCGGACCCGGTGGGAGGGCGCGGGCCGTCTCGCGGTCGAGGGTGCGGGATCCCAGTAGAGGCGTCGGCGGTGTCATGCCATCTCCCGTAGTCGTCGGCGTCACCAAAGCTACGCCACGACTATGAACACCACCCGTCCGTCAGATGCTGTCCTCGCGACCGACCCGATCGTGCTTGCGTCCGAAGAACCTGAGGTCAGGGCCTCAGGTTCTTCGGACGCAACTGCGTTGTGGGTCAGCGGGTGAAGCGGAGGGTGAGGATCTGGAACGGGCGGAGGTCGAGGGAGACGCCGCCGTTCTTCAGGTCGTGGTCGGCCAGGTGGCGTTCCAGCAGGTCGACCTCGGTCACGGATGCCGCCGCGAAGCCTGGGGTGACGGTGGCGCGGGAGCGGCCGCCGCTGGACTCGTAGAGCCGGACCACGACGTCGCCGGACTGGTCGTCGGCCAGCTTGACCGCCTCGACGATCACATTGCCGTTGTCCACGGCAAGGATCGGGTCGGCCCCGGCCGCGCCGCTGACGATGCGCTCCGGCAGGTTGATCCGGTAGCCCTCCTCGATCGCCTCCGGGATCCCGGCGCCGACCACGAGCGCGTGGTTGACCACGTGCACGCCCTGGTCCGTGTGCGGGTCGGGGAAGCGCGGCGCCCGGATCAGCGAAGTACGGATCGTGGTCGTGGTGCCGCCGTCCTCGCGGGCGGTCCGGTTGATGTCGTGGCCGTACGTCGAGTCGTTGACCACGGCAACGCCGTACCCGGGCTCGCCGACGTGCACCCAGCGGTGCGCCGCGATCTCGAACTTGGCCGCGTCCCACGAGGTGTTCTGGTGGGTCGGCCGGAAGATGTGCCCGAACTGGGTCTCCGACGCGGATCGGTCGGCGTGCACATCGACCGGGAAGGCCGCCTTGAGGAACTTCTCCGACTCGTGCCAGTCGACCGAGGTCTCGATGTCGACCCGCTTCACGCCCGGTCGCAGCCGCAGCGTCTGGGTGATGCTCGACCGGTTGAAGGACCGGGTGACCACGACCGTGGCGACACCGTCGGCGGTGCTGAAGTCGACCGTGTCCACCTCGGTGACGTCGCGGACGTTGTTCTTGTAGAACGAGTCGACGTCCCAGGCATCCCAGTGGTTCGGGGTGTCCACGTGCAGTTGCAGCAGGTTCGCAGTACTGCCGGGGGCGACCACCTCGCGGTCGGCGGCGACGTCGTACAGGCTGGTGATCAGGCCGCGATCGTCGATCGTGACGCGGATCAGGCCGTTGTCCAGGACGTTGCCGTCGATCGTGGCGGCCTGTCCCTCGCCGGTGCTGACACCCGCGCCGAGGCCGGCGACGCCGCCACGGCTGTGCGGGGCCGCGTTGAAGACGATCTGGTCCGAGCCCTCACCGGCGAGCGCCTGCTGGGCCTTGGCGATGATCGCCTCGAGCTCCTCGGCCAGCCGCTTGTACGTCGCCTCGGCCTCGCGGTGGACCCAGGAGATCGAGCTGCCCGGCAGGATGTCGTGGAACTGGTTCAGCAGCACGGCCTTCCAGATCCGGTCCAGGTCCTCGTACGGGTAGCTGTCCAGCTTGCCCGCCACCACGGCTGCCGTGGACCAGAGCTCGGCCTCGCGGAGCAGGTGTTCGCTGCGCCGGTTGCCCTGCTTGGTCTTGGCCTGCGAGGTGTACGTCGCGCGGTGGATCTCCAGGTAGAGCTCACCCGACCAGACCGGCGCGTTCGGGTACTCCTCCTCGGCGGCACTGAAGAACTCGGTCGGGGACTCGATCGTCACCCGCGGCGAGGACTCCAGGTTCGCCACCCGGCGGGCGGTCGCGATGAACTCGCGGGTCGGGCCGCCACCACCGTCGCCGTACCCGAACGGCACCAGCGAACGGGTCGCGGCGCCGTTCTCGGCGAAGTTGCGCTGCGCGTGCGCGAGCTCGCGGCCGGACAGGTCCGAGTTGTACGTGTCGATCGGCGGGAAGTGGGTGAACACCCGGGTCCCGTCCAGGCCCTCCCAGAAGAAGGTGTGGTGCGGGAACTTGTTCTCCCGGTTCCAGGAGATCTTCTGGGTCAGGAACCACTTCGAGCCGGACAGCTTCACCAGCTGCGGCAGCGCCGCGGTGTAGCCGAACGAGTCCGGCAGCCAGACCTCCTGGGTGTCGATCCCGTACTCGTCCAGGAAGAACCGCTTGCCGTGCACGAACTGCCGGGCCAGCGCCTCCCCGCCGGGCAGGTTGGTGTCGGACTCCACCCACATGCCGCCCACCGGCACGATGGTGCCGTCGGCAACGGCCTTCTTCAGCCGCTCCCACACCTCCGGGTAGTTGTCCTTCACCCAGGCGTGCTGCTGGGCCTGGGAGAACGCGAAGACCAGCTCCGGGTACTCCTGCGCCAGCGTTGCGACGTTGGACACCGTGCGGGCCACCTTGCGGCGGGTCTCCCGCAGCGGCCAGAGCCAGGCCGAGTCGATGTGCGCGTGGCCGACGGCGGACAGCTGGTGGGCGCTCGCGTGCGCCGGCCTACTCAGTACTTCGGTCAGCTCGGCGCGGGCGTCGCTCGCGGTGCCGGCGACGTCCTCGTAGTCCAGCACGTCCAGTGCCCGGCTCAGCGCGCGCAGGATCTCCTTGCGCCGCGGCTCCTGCGGGGACAGCTCCTTCTGCAGGCCGTCGAGTGCGTCCAGGTCGAGGACCAGGTCCCACACCTCTGCGTTGAACACGGCCAGGTCGGCGCGGGCCAGCTGGTAGATCGGCTTGCCGCCCGGTTCCGGCTTGCTGCCGATGTCGGTCGGGGCGAAGGCGTTGGAGCCCAGTACTTCGGGGTTCGCGGCGGCCTCGACGTAGAACTCGATCCGGTCACCGGCGGAGGCCGCAGTACCGTCCGGGCCGAGGATGGACAGCGGGGCGTAGGTCTGGCGCGGGTGCAGGCCCTTGAGCGGGACACCCGTCGTGGTGTGCACGAGGCCTTCCGCGGAGAAGCCCGGGCCGCCGCTGAAGCCGAGGTCGATCACGGCCTCGATCTCCCGGCCGGCCCACTCGGCCGGCACCTGGCCGCTGAAGTGGAACCACGCAGTGCCCCAGGCGGGACCCCAGGGCAGCCCGATCTCGGCCGGCTCGTACGCCGCGGCGAGGGCTTCCGCGGGCGTCACCGGCTCACCAGGCGCGTGCCACACCTCGATGTCCAGTGGTACGGCGGCGCCGTAGATCGCGGGGCGGATCCGCTCCCGCAGGGCGCGCTTGAGCCGCTCCTCGATGAGTGATCGGTCGTCGTGCACGAAATCATCCTCCGATGACGGGTTTCTCCGCGGCCCTGACGGCCGACTGCATGACAACGCTGTCACAAACAGGCGGGGCCCGTCCAGACGCTGGTGTCGCGAGCACGCAAGGTGACGGCTCGATGGCGAGTCGACCGGTCACCCCTTAGGTTGTCCTCTATGGATCGCCCCCGCCTGCTCAATCGCCGGAGTGTGCTCGGAATGGGAGCCGCGTCCGCCGCGGCCCTGGTCGTCCCGGGCTGTTCCCGCGGCCGCTCGGACGAACCGGCTCCGGCCGGACCGGCCAAGTTCGTCACCGGGAACGCGGGCGGTGTGTACGCGGTGTACGGCGCCGGGCTGTCGAAGCTGGTCAGTGAGGTGACCGGGGTGCCGATGACGCCGGTCCAGACCGACGGGTCCGTGGAGAACCTCAAGATGCTCGCGGCCGGCACCGCCGACATCGGGTTCAGCCTGTCCGACTCCGCACTGGACGCGTGGGACGGGGCTCCGGGCACCGCGTTCGCGAGTGGGCCGCTGCGCTACACGGCGCTGGCACGGACCTACGACAACTATGTGCATGTGGTGGTCCCGACTGCCTCGGACATCACCGTGGTCGAGCACTTGGAGGGCAAGAGGGTCAGCATCGGTCCGAAGAACTCCGGCACCCGGGTGGTCGCCGAGCGCATCCTGAGCGTCGCCGGCAAGACTGGAGTCAAGGTGAGCCCGCTGTACTACGACCTGGAGACCGCGGTCAAGGCACTGAAGGACGGGCTGAAGAACCCCAAGACCGGCATCGACGCGCTGATCTGGAGTGGTGGGCTGCCGACCAAGCCGATCCTGGACCTGCAGTCCACCATCGGCTTCAAACTGGTCAACATCGGCAACGCGGCGCAGAAGCTCGCCTCCAAGCGCTTCGGTGGGTACGTGCTGTCGTCGATCCCACCCTCGATCTACCAACTGGCCGCCTCGGTTCCGACCCTGGCCGTCCCGAACTATCTGTTGGCCCGCCGCGGCCTGTCCGACTCGTGGGCCTGGTGGACCCTGAACACGATGTTCCGCCGCCAGGCCGACCTGATGGCGATCCACCCCGAAGCCGGCTCCCTGGACGCCCGCTCCGCCATCGCCACCATGCCGATCCCCCTCCACCCAGCAGCCGAACGCTGGTACCGCAACAACCACATCTAAACCCCGGTACGCCGCCCCCACGCGGCTCCTCCGTCGCAGCTCCCGCCCACCCAGGTCCGCGGCTCATTAGGAGCTGCGTGGGGCGTAGTACTAGATCTCGTAGTCGTCGATCAGCGGGACTCGGACTTCGATGACGAGGCCGCCGCCTATTGGGGGGCGGGCTACTACTCGGCCGCCTACTCGGGCGGCTTCTGAGCGGACGATTGCCAGGCCTAGGCCGGTGCCTGGCATTTCGCGGTGGTGGGCGCTGCGCCAGAAGCGTTCGCCGACCTTCTTGAGGTCGCGGGAGCCCAGGCCGAGGCCGTGGTCGCGGACTGAGAGGACCACCTCGGTGCCGTCTCGCAGTACTGACACCTCGACTGGCGGCGCGCCGTACTTCGACGCGTTGTCGAGGAGTACGTCGAGGATGTCGTCCACTTCGAGCTCCGGCGCCACGCCGCCCGGGACCATCTCGCCGATGATCAGTTCCAGGTCGTCCGCGGAGTACACGGCCTTCCAGCCGACGAGGCGTTCCTTGACGGCCTGGGCCAGGTCCAGCGGCGGTTCGTTGCCGTCGGCATCTCCTGGGCGGTCGGAGCCGGCCAGCCGGGACAGGCGCTGAACGATCCGGCCGAGGCGGTCGATGTCGCTGAGGGCGAAGCGGGCGGTCGGGGACAGCCGGGAAAGGCCCTCGATGTGGATCCGCGCCGAGGTGAGCGGGGTGCGCAGCTGGTGCGATGCGTCGGCGACGAACTCGCGTTCGCGCTGGCGGGCCTGGTGCAGGCTGAGCGCCATCGAGTTGAAGCTGTCGCCGAGCCGGCGCAGCTCGGGCGCGCGGCCGTCGGTGGAGACCCGGGTGTCGAGAGCGCCGCGGGTCACCTGGTGCGTGGCGTTGTCGAGGTCGTTCAGCGGCCGCAGCACCCAGCGGGTGACCGGACGGACGATGCCGATCACCACGGCGCCGATGCTGATCAGCAGGCCGCCGAGCAGCAGCCACAGGCCGCGCTCGACATCGGCGCGGGACCGCTCGGTCGGGACCCGCAGGACGGCGGCACCGAGGACGCGGCCGTTGTTCACCACCGGGCGGGCAACCACCATCTCGCCGGTCCGCCAGGGGAACAGCGCGGGCGGCTCGGACGGCAGCCGGCCGGCCAGGGTGCTGTCCAGCGCGATCTTGAGCTCGGGCTCCTTCACGTCGACGCCGGACCGCGAGGTGGCGATCACGCGGCGGTCGACGTCCACCACGAAGACCGGGGTGTTGTAGAGCTCGTGGTACCGGACCGCCAGCTCACGCAGGCTGGCGATGTCGCCGGACTGCAGCGGCGACTCCGCCATCGTGGCGAACCAGTCCGCGTCGTTGCTGCGGGACAGGAAGAGGGTGCGGGACGCGCTGGTCGCGATGTAGTTGGCCAGTGGGACGGCGGCGATGATGGCCAGAATCACGACCATCGGGACGAGAGACTGCAGCAGGCGACGGCGCAACGGTCAGTCCGAACCCAGTCGATAGCCGACGCCACGGATGGTCTGCACCAGTTCCGGCCGGCCGAGCTTGGCTCGCAGGCTCGCGACGTGCACGTCCATGGTTCGCGAGGAAGCCTCGAAGACGGACTGCCAGGCGTACAGGGCGACCTGCTCGCGGGGCACCACCCGGCCGTGGTGCGCGGCCAGCACAGCTAGCACGTCGAACTCCTTGCGGGTCAGGCTGATGGGCAAGTCCCCGACCTGCACCGTCCGGGCCTCGATGTCCACGGTCAGATCGCCGACGGTCACCCGGGGGCGGGGTTGCAAGAGACCGGTACGACGAAGTACAGCATCGATGCGGGCCAGAAGCTCGGAAATGGCGAACGGCTTCACCACATAGTCGTCCGCGCCGGAGCGCAGCCCTCGGACCCGGTCGGCCGCCTCACCTCGGGCAGTCACCGCGATCACCGGAACGTCTGACACCGTACGGATCTGCCGGCAGACGTTGATGCCATCGCCGTCCGGCAGCCCCAGGTCCAGCAGGACCAGGTCGCCGGGGTCGGCGGCGAGCGCGTCCGCAGCCGTCCGGACGTGCGTCACCATCAGCCCGTACCGGCGCAACGCAGGTATCAGGGCGTTGGCGATATCGAGATCGTCTTCGACCAACAGAATCCTGACCGCGCCGCTCATGCCGTGATCGTAGGGCAGAGGACGCTCATGTGGGTCAGATCTTGGTAAAGACGTAACCATGCGACTCCATGGAGTGGTCGGTAACACTAGCCTTCGACCACAGGAGGGAACCGGTAGATGACTGTCGGTGTTGGTACGGGGGCCGGTGCGACTGTGCCCTCTGAGTCCGAACTTGCCGAGTACGAGCAGGAAAAGCCCGCTCGGCGGCTTCGCCCTGCCCTCGACCTGGGGATCTCGGTCTGGTGCGCGGCGATCAGTGTCGGTGTTCTGGTCCAGGTCTTCTTCCCGTTGGCGCAGGGAACCCAGTTTTATTTAGTGATCTTTCTCGCAGCGGTCCTACCGATCACTTTGTTGTGCTATCGGGGCTGGCACGTGCCGCCCGTGATGAACCCGTTCAAGGCCCGCTCGACCGATGATCCCGGCCTCACGGACTGGGTCCTGGCCGTGGTCGCCCTGGCGGTCTGCCTCTACCCGCTGCTGGACTTCGACGCCTTCCTGGAGCGACGGCAGGCACCCACCACCCTCGACGTACTGGCCGGAGCCATCCTGCTGGTGCTCCTGCTCGAGGCCTGCCGCCGTACTACGGGCTGGGTGCTGCCGGTGGTCAGCCTGCTCTTCATCGGCTACGCGTACTACGGCGGCTACCTGCCCTACACGTGGTCCCTGGCTCATCAGGGTTTCGACTTCTCCGCGATCATCGGGCAACTCACCATGGGCACGGCCGGGTTCTACGGCACCCCGTTGAGTGTGGCGGCCAGCTACATCGTGCTGTTCACCATCTACGGCGCCGTGCTGGACTACTCGGGCGCCGGCAAGTTCTTCATCGACCTGTCCTTCGCAGCCTTCAAACGAAGCCGTACTGCGCCTGGGCGGACCGTCACCCTGGCGGGATTCCTGCTCGGAAGCGTGTCCGGCTCGGGCACGGCGACCGCCGTCTCGCTGGGGACGGTGTCGTGGCCGATCCTGCGTCGCGCGGGCTACCCGCCTGAGCCTGCGGGCGGCATGCTCGCCGCGGCCGGTATCGGCGCGATCCTCTCGCCGCCGACCCTCGGCGCGGCCGCGTTCATCATCGCGGAGTTCCTGCAGGTCTCGTACCTCACCGTGCTCGGCTACGCGGTGATCCCGACGATCCTGTACTACCTCGGCATCCTGCTCGCGATCGAGATCGACGCCCGCCGGCACGGCACCACGGCGGCCGAGCCGTCGACCCAGTCGGCGTGGAAGCTGCTGCTGCGGTTCAGCTACCACTTCCTCTCGCTGTTCGTGATCATCGGCTTCATGGCCGTGGACGTGCCGCCCTTCAAAGCCGTCGTGTACGCCGTGATCATCCAGTTCGCGTTGTCCTTCCTGGATCGCGAGCACCGGCTGACGGCCGGGCCGCTGTTCAAGGCGCTTGCCCAGGGCACCCGATCGGTGCTGCCGGTGGTGGCGACCTGTGCGACCGCGGGAGTGATCGTCGCGGTGACCACCCAGACCGGGCTCGGGCTGAACCTGGCCGAGATCATCGTCGACGCCGCTCAAGGGCTGACGGACAACCCGACGGTGATCCTGATCCTGACGGTGGTGCTGTCCGCGTTCGCAGTACTGGTGCTCGGGCTGGCGGTGCCGGTGACGGCCTCGTTCATCATCGCGGCCGTGATCATCGCGCCGGCGCTGGTGCAGCTCGGCGTGACCCAGGCCGAGGCGTACATGTTCATCTTCTACTACGCGGTGCTGTCCGAGGTGTCGCCGCCGACGGCACTCGCGGCTGTGGCGACCTCCGCGATCACCGGCGGCAGGGTGATGCCGACGATGTGGCAGGCGTGGAAGTACACGCTGCCCGCGTTCCTGGTGCCGTTCGCGTTCGTACTGACCGACAACGGCGCCCATCTGCTGGGACAGGGCAGCTTCATAGGCATGCTGTGGACCCTCGGTGTCTCTATCCTGGCCGTCGCCGCTCTGGCCGTTGTCACCGGCGGCTGGATCGTGATCGCCACCGGATGGCTCGAACGGCTGTTGTGCGTACCGGCGGCACTGCTGCTGCTCTACCTCGCGCCCGTCACCATCGCGGTCGGGATCGGCTTGCTCTTTGTTGCCGTCGTCATCAATCTGGTCCGGCGCCAACGCAGTGCAAATGCTGACCCCACCCCACCACCCCGGTCAGGTACCGTACCAACGGAAGGACCCATTACTTCATGAGAACCCGTCGCCTCCCTGCCGCCGCGGTCGCGCTAGCCGCCGCTTTGTCCCTGGTCGCCTGCGGTGGCCAACGTGAACCCGAGGGCGGAGCAGCCGGTACCGACGGAGGACGGCTGACGATTGCCACCGGCAACACCACCGGCGTCTACTACCAGCTCGGTGGTGCGCTGGCCTCGGTCATCTCCTCCAAGGTCGAGGGCTACCGCGCGACTGCGAGCGAGACTGGTGCCTCGGTGCAGAACGTGCAGGGCCTGGTGGCGGGCAACTATGACATCGCGTTCTCGCTTGGTGACACCGCCTCCGATGCGGTGAAGGGGCAGAACAGCTTCAAGACGCCGCAAGAGGTGGTGGCGCTGACCCGGCTCTACCCGAACTACACCCAGGTCGCGGTCCGGGCCTCGTCCGGGATCACCAAGATCGCGGACATGAAGGGCAAGCGGGTCTCCACCGGTTCACCGAACTCCGGTACCGAGGTGATCGCCCGGCGCCTGCTGGAGGCGGCCGGCCTGGACGCCGCCCGCGACGTCACCGCACAGCGGCTCGGGCTGCCGGAGTCGGTGGACGCGATGAAGAGTGGATCGATCGACGCACTGATCTGGTCCGGCGGCCTGCCGACCGGCGGAATCACCGACCTGACCACCAGCCTCGGCAAGGACGTGAAGCTGATCCCGATCACGGATTTGCTGCCTGCCCTACAGAAGACCTATGGCAGCATCTACGCTGAGGGTTCGATCCCGGCCGCCACCTACAAGCAGGCGGCGGATGTGGCGACGGTGATCGTGCCGAACGTGCTGCTGGTCCGCAAGAACATGTCCGACGACCTGGCCGAGAAGCTGACCAAGGTCATCTTCGAGAACAAGGACGCGCTGGTCCAGGTGAACGCAGCCGCCAAGGACATCACCCTGGACACGGCAGCCAAGACCGACCCGGTGCCGTTGCACCCCGGCGCGAAGAAGGCGATCGATTCTTTGAGCTGAACCCCGGATCCGTCCTCCCCCGCACTCCAGGCGCAGCGGGGGAGGACGCAAGGTCCCACCTCCGCACACCAGGCGCAGCGGAGGCGGGAACCAGCCCACCCCCACAACCAGGCGCAGTGGGGGAGGGAACAGGCCGGGCTCGCGCCGCGGGAGGCATCCCGCGGTTGCGGGCCCGGCCGCTTCAGGTCTACAGCTGGCCGATCTTCGGCGGATCCGGGCTAGTTGCCTCAGGCATCGGAGTGCCACGGAGGTAGTGCGACAGGGCGGAGTCGCGCTTGGGATGCGCGTGGTAGTGCGTCGGCACCACTCGTCCCTCGGCGCTGTCCCAGACGCTGTCTGCCATCCGCCACATCCGGTGCGCCATCCGCCCGGCCATCCCGGTGTGCGGCGAGAACGGGTGCGCCCGGGTCGGAGCCACCTCTTCCGCACTGAGCAGTTCCTCCGTCAGCGTGCTGACGTCCTCGCTGTCGAGCTCCTCACCGAGGAGTCTGCCGTACTCCGTCTCGAGGTGCTCGTGCTCGTCGAGCAGCCGGTCGATCACCTGCCACACCTCGTCCGGGTGGAGATGCAGCACCCGGCTGTCGCCGTACTGGCGGGCCTTGAGGAATCGGAGGGACTGTTCGAGCTGTTTCGCGTTGCCGACGTACGACGCGACCAGGTCCTGGCCGTCCGGTAGTCGGCGGACATGTGGGAGCAGGACGTCTTCGGCGGCCGCGAGATGCTGGGCGGCGATGGCGTAGAACCAGTCGGTCTCGTGCCGGCGATCCGGTCTCGCAGCCGCCGGTTCGTGCGCCGGGGCAGCGAGTTCACGGATCTTCGCGTGTTCGTAGGTCAGGGCCAGTTCGAGTGTCGAAGCGGTCACTGGAACCACCTCCTGGGGGGTTCCTCCCAGCCTGCGCCCGTGGCAGCGCCGGCGCAACCGCACCGGCACAGCCTGTAACCACGCCCCTCCTCGCATCCTTCGGTCCCACTTCGCCCTTGCGGGGAGACGTGGTCTGTGTCGCCGACGTGCCCGGTAAGGGCGAAGTGGGACCGAAGGATGCGAGAGGGGGTGCTCAGTTGTCCGAGCTCTTCTTCCAGATGTTGATGCCGGCCTCGACCGCGTCGGCGTCGATCGCGGACAGCTCCTCCTTGGTGAAGGACAGGTTCTTCACCGAGGCCAGGTTGTCCTCGAGCTGGGCGACGCTGGAGGCGCCGATCAGCGCGCTGGTGACCCGGTCGTCCCGCAGCGTCCAGGCGAGCGCCAGCTGGGCGACGGACTGGCCGCGCTGCTCGGCGATGTCGCTCAGCGCGCGGACGTGCTTGAGGGTCTCCTCGGTCAGCATGTCGGTGCTGAGCGACGAGCCCCGCGTCGCCCGCGACCCTTCCGGTACGCCGTTCAGGTACCGGTTGGTGAGCAACCCCTGCGCCAGCGGGGAGAAGGCGATCACGCCGACCCCGAGCTCGCCGACCGTGTCGAGCAGGTCCTCCTCGATCCACCGGTTCAGCATCGAGTAGGACGGCTGGTGGATCAGCAGCGGAGTACCGAGCTCGTCCAGGATCCGCGCTGCCTCGCGAGTGCGGTCGGCGGAGTACGACGAGATCCCGGCATACAGGGCCTTGCCGGAGCGGACGGCGGTGTCGAGCGCGCCCATCGTCTCCTCGAGCGGGGTGTCCGGGTCGAAGCGGTGTGAGTAGAAGATGTCGACGTAGTCCAGGCCCATCCGGGACAGTGACTGGTCGAGCGAGGCCAGCACGTACTTGCGGGAGCCGCCGCCCTGGCCGTACGGGCCGGGCCACATGTCGTAGCCGGCCTTGCTCGAGATGATCAGCTCGTCGCGGTAGGACTTGAAGTCGCGGGCGAGGTGGCCGCCGAAGTTGGTCTCGGCCGAGCCGTACGGCGGACCATAGTTGTTCGCCAGGTCGAAGTGGGTGACGCCGAGGTCGAAGGCCCGGCGAAGGATGTCCCGCTGGGTGTCGAGCGGCTTGTCGCCGCCGAAGTTCTGCCAGAGCCCCAGCGAGATCGCCGGCAACTGCAGGCCGCTGCGGCCGGTGCGGCGGTAGGGCATCTGGTCGTCGTACCGGTCCTGGGCGGCTACGTAGTCAGTCACGGTCGCCAGTCTGTCATCCGCTACAGCCAGAAAATAAACCGGATCGCTTGACGGACATCGATGTCCCTAGTGAGAATCATGACTAATCAATTTATTGAGTAGGGATTCCGGATGGGGCTTCGGCACGCAGTACTGGCAGCGCTGTGCGATGAGGAGTACAGCGGCTACCAACTCGCCAAGGCCTTCGACGTCGGGGTGGCGAACTTCTGGTCCGCCTCGCCACAGCAGCTGTACGCCGAGCTGACCCGGCTCGAGCAGGGCGGGTTGATCAGCGGCCGCGAGGTGGTCCAGCTGGACCGGCCGAACAAGCGCGTGTTCACGGTGACACCGGCCGGGCTCGAGGAGCTGGCGAAGTTCGCGGCGGCGGACTCCAAGCCGCTGTCGTTCCGTGACGACCTGCTGGTCAAGGTCCAGGTGATCGACCAGCTCGATCCGGAACCGGTGATCGCCCAGCTGGAGGAGCGAGCCGCCGACGCGTCGGCCAAGCTCGAGCTCTTCGGGCAGATCCTGCGACGGCTGCGCGGCGACCTCGACGAGCGGACCTTTCTGCGGCGGGGCGAGCAGGTCGGGCCGTACCTGACCTGCCTGGGCGGGATCCGGTTCCAGGAGGTCGTCCGGGACTGGACGACGACGACCGCTGAAGTTCTACGTCAACGGAGGGGAACGCTATGACCTACCAGCGCTATGTCGCCCTGGGGGACAGTCAGACGGAGGGACTCGGCGACTGGGACGAGCTGGCCGGCTATCGGGGCTGGGCCGATCGGCTCGCCGATCAGTTGGCCGAGACGAACCCGGGCCTGCAGTACGCCAACCTCGCTGTCCGTGGCCTCGGAACCGCTCAGATCCGGGCCGGGCAGCTGGCGCCGGCTCTCGCCCTGCAGCCCGACATCGCGACCGTGCTGGGTGGGATGAACGACCTGATCCGGCCGGGCTTCCGCGCTGCCGAGGTGGTCGCGGAGCTGGAGGAGATGTTCGCGGCTCTGACGGCCGCCGGTGCGGTGGTCGCCACGGTCACGCTTCCTGACATCGGGAAGATCGCGCCGATCGCCAAGCGCCTGCGACCACGTGTGATCGACTTCAACGCCCGGCTCACGGCTGCCGCGCACAGGCACGGCGTACTGGTGGCGGACTGTTACCCGTACGATTTCGCAACGGACTCGAGGATGTGGAGCGCGGACCGGTTGCATGCCAGCCCGCTGGGCCATGCCCGGATCGCTGCGGCGATGAGCCAGGCGTTCGGTCTACCTGGCAGCGACGACTCTTGGACCCTTCCCCTAGATCCTCAGGCCCGGCTGAAACCGTGGCAGGCCGCCCGCACCGAGCTGACCTGGCTAGGCGGGTTCCTGGCACCGTGGGCCTACCGCCGCCTTCGGGGCCGCTCCACCGGCGACGGCCGAACCGCCAAGCGCCCACAGCTGACCCCAGTCGCTGTCCAGGCTCCAGCCGGCGACGGGCCTTCAGGTCAGGGTTGACCACGGCGCCGGCGGTGAGCCAGCAAAGAACCGCAGCATCCCGAGAAGCCGACTAGCAGGCGGTGCTGTCCAATGGCGCTCGCCTGCCCTCGGTGGTCTCGCAAGGCCGCTCAACCCCCAGCTGAGGTGGTACCAGAGCGCCGCAGCCTCCAGTACGCCGTACTCGCGGTTGCCGTAGCCCCGCAGAGTCGCGGCGACCTGGTCCAACGGGAGTTTGGCGAACTCCATCCCTGGTGGGCCCCACGCCGCATCTCCCCAGTCGATCACCGCTGCTAGCGCAGTCGTTCGGGGATTCACCAGGAGGTTCTGAGCGGCGATGTCCCCATGCAGGAGGACGTGGGGCTGGTCCGGGTCGAACCGACGCGCGAGCCGGTCGAACCAGGTGAGCAGCCAACTCGCAGTACCGGGGTCGATGTAGCCGTCGCGGGCCAGCCGGTCGACCTCTGGGCGGGGATCTTCTCCACCGTCCGCCTCGACTCCGGGGATGGGCGTTGGGGGAACGCGATGGAGTGTCGCGAGTTCTCTGCCCAGCTCGAACCACAAGGCGTCGTCGGCCTGGTGGGGGATCGCGTCGAGCGGTGTGCCGTGGACTTGCTCGCAGACGAGGTACGGGGTGGCGAGGAGGGTCTGGGTGTCGTCGAAATCCACGATCGCCGGGGTGCGGACGCCGGCGGCGCGAGCGATGGGGATCACCGCGACCTCCTTGCGCAGATCGCGTTCGAAGGCAGGGGTGCGGGGGATCCGGAGGAAGAGGTGGTTCCCGAGTGCGTAGGCGTGGTTGGCGACACCGCCTGGTACGGAGCGGATCGCCTCCGCCGGTACGCCGTACCGGTCGGCGAGGGCGGCGACCACATCGACGGTCAGGGCGGCGGCAGGTGACTCCGAAGGACTGGTCATCCCGAGGAAGTCTGAACGCAACGCGCCGCCGCGGTCCAACGAATTGCGTTCCAACCTTGGGTGCGGGCAGGCGGGTCGCGCCATCCGCGACCTTTGGGCGGGAGTGGGGGTGAGACAGCGAAGAACCGCAGAACCCCGAGAAGCCGACTGGCGGGTGGTGCTGTGCGGTGCCGCTCGGCCTCGCCGGGGTGGGGCGGCGGATACTGGGGGTGTGCGAGTGGATATTGAGCCGGGGGATGTTGGGCGTCGGGAGTTTTACGCACTGCTGAACTCGGTGGTGGTGCCGCGGCCGATCGCCTGGGTTTCTTCGGTGTCGGCGGATGGGGTGCTCAACCTGGCGCCGCATTCGTTCTTCACGGTCTCCTGTGTGGTGCCGCCGATGGTGCAGTTCACCTCGGTCGGGCGCAAGGACAGCCTGAACAACGTCGAGGCGACCGGGGAGTTCGTGGTGAACTTCGCCGCCGAGGCGCTGTTCGAGCAGATCAACGCGACCGGGACGAACTTCCCCCCGGGGGTGGACGAGTTCGCCGCGGTCGGGTTGACGACCGAACCCAGCAAGACCGTGGCGGTGCCGCGGGTGGCGGAGTCGCCGGTCGCGATCGAGTGCGAGCTGCACCAGACGCTGGAGCTCGGCGACTCGACCGTGGTGATCGGCCGGGTCCGGCACATCGCGATCGACGAGTCGGTGTTCGAGGACGGCCGCCCGGAGATCACCCGGCTGCGGCCGCTGGCGCGACTCGGCAGCGATGAGTGGACGACACTCGGCGAGATCCGTTCCATCAGCCGAATCCGGTACGCCGACTGGCCGGGGCACTACCACTCGCCGGAACTACCTGACAGATAAGGCGTTTCGGCAGGCTCGCAGGCTGACCGAAGAACGCGGGAGAAGTATTTCGCCATCTCACCCATCCGGTGGGTGCGGCGGTCCGAAGTACCGGCATGACCGTGACAAGGCAACGTCGTACTCTCGCCGCGCTGGGAGGTGTGCTCGCCGCAGGAGCAGGACTCGGCCTGGGTGAGCTGACCGCAGCGCTGGCGGGCGGGACGTCGCCTGTCGTCGGCGTCGGCACCCAGTTGATCGACCTCGCGCCTGGTGCGGCGAAGGACTGGGCCGTCAAGAACCTCGGTACTGCGGACAAGCCGATCCTGGTCGGCGTCGTTCTGCTGGGAGTAGCCGTCTTCGCCTTGGTCGCGGGGGCGATCGGGGCCTCGGTTCCCCGGGTCGCTGTGGTGATGACGGTCCTACTGGGTGCGCTGGCGATTCTGGCTGCCGCGACCGGGCGGACGCTGGCAACGAACCGCTTCACCCAGGTGCTGCCAGGCGTCGTGACGTTGATCGTGGCAACTATTGGAATCGTTCTGGTGCTGCAAGCACTGGGACTCGATCCCTTCGGCCGTGGCCGGCGCCGGAAGGCCGCCACCGCCGAAGGTTCCACCCCGGTGGCCGTTGGCAACCAACTACCCGCGGATGCTCCGGAAGGGTTCGATCGACGGGCCTTTCTCGCTACGACGATGGCGCTGGGGGTTGCCGGGGTCGGAGGGCTCGGGGTGTCACGGATTCTGCCGGGCGGGGTGGATGAGGCGACGCGGCGGGCGATCAGGATTCCGGCGGCGGCGAGCCCAGCGCCCGCAGTACCGGCTGGGGTTTCGGCAAACGTGCAGGGGGTCAGCAGTTTCGTCACCCCGAACAAGTCGTTCTACCGGGTCGACACGCTGCTCACGGTGCCGAAGGTGGATCCGCGGACCTGGGGGCTGCGGATCCACGGGATGGTCGATCGTGAGGTGCGGCTGAACTTCGCGGACCTACTCGGGCGCCGGCTGGTCGAGCGCGACATCACCCTGACCTGCGTGTCCAACGAGGTCGGCGGACCGTACGTCGGCAACGCCCGCTGGATCGGCGTACCGATCGCGGACATCCTGCGGGAGGCCGGCGTCCAGGCAGGCGCGGACGCGGTGCGGTCGACGAGTGTCGACGGCCTCACCATCGGTACCCCGCTCCAGGCCCTGACCGACGGACGCGACGCGATGTTCGCGCTGGGGATGAACGGCGAACCGCTGCCGTTCGTGCATGGCTTCCCGGTCCGGATGGTGGTGCCCGGGCTGTACGGGTACGTCTCCGCGACGAAGTGGATCGTCGACTTCGAGGTCACCCGGTTCGAGGACTTCAGCGCGTACTGGACGGACCGCGGCTGGTCGGTCGAGGCACCGATCAAGACCTCCTCCCGGATCGACGTGCCGAAGGGCTTCGCGCGGATCAAGGCCGGTCCGGCCGTCGCCGCCGGCGTTGCGTGGGCGCAGCACCGCGGGATCCGGAAGGTCGAGGTCCAGGTGGACGACGGGCCGTGGCAGGAAGCGACGCTCGCCGCCGAGGACACCATCGACACCTGGCGGCAATGGACGTTCCGGTGGAACGCGACGCCGGGCAACCACAAGCTCACCGTCCGGGCGACCGACGCCGACGGTCAACTGCAGACGACCGACCGTGCGGCCCCCAGGCCGAACGGATCGAGCGGCCTGCACAACACGGTGGTGATGGTCGAGTAACCCACCCCACCCCACCCCACTCCGCGCACTCCGAGCAGGACCTGTGAACACAGCAGGAAAAAACCCATCAGAAGGAGAAGGATCGTCATGTCCCACACCATTCAGCGGGTTGCTCTCGCTGCCTCTGCCGTTTCGTTGCTCTTCGCAACCGCTGCCTGTGGCAGCGACGACGA
>NZ_DASRXP010000208.1:0-14923 GCF_035687465.1 Kribbella sp. | reverse complement strand
CAACGAGCCCGGCGCGTCCGGGCCGCTGCGCGAGCGGGTCCGCGCGGCCGTGGCTGACCTGGGCTATCAGCCCAACGAGATCGCCAGAGCACTGGCCACCGGACGCCAGCGCGCCGTCGACGTCATCGCGGTGAGCTACGGCCCTGGGGTCGGCTGGCTCGGGGCACATCCGTACTTCAGCCGCGTCCTGGCAGGCATGATGCCGGTCCTCGAAGGCGTCAACGCACAACTGCGCTTGCACGCCGTTGGCCGGGAGAACGCCGCCGACGCCATCGAAGAGATCGCCGCGAACGCCACCCTCGGCGCCATTCTCGCCGACGTCACTCCGGCCTTGGCGACCCGGTTCCATCGCCGCTGCCGCCGGGTCGTCTCGATGGTGCCCACCGCCTCCTCGGTGCCCGGGATGCAAGCCGACAACATCGGCGGCGCGTACGCCGCGGTCCACCGCCTTCACGAGCTCGGCTGCCGCCGGATCGCCGCCATTCACGGGCCGGCTCTCAACCCTTGCTCCATCGACCGGCGGACCGGATACCTGCGTGCGGTGGAACGCCTCGGCCTGACCGAAATGAGCGCCGGCGGCGACTTCCATCGAGACGGTGGCTACCACGCCGCGCAACGGCTGCTCGAACAACACCCGGACATCGACGCGATGTTCGTCTCCTGCGACCTGATGGCCGCCGGAGCCGTCCAGGCCATCACCGCCAGCGGCAGACGTGTGCCGGACCAGGTGAGCGTCATCGGTTTCGACGACAGCATCGCCGCCGTCTGTGCCAACCCACCCCTGACCACGATGCGCCTGCCCGTCGAGGAAATGGCAGCAGTTGCCACCCGCCTGCTGTTGGAGGGCATTCCCGCAGTCGGCCACCGACAGCGGTTCCCGGTCGAGCTCGTCGTCCGTGAGAGCACCCGACACTGAACGCGCGGAGGGCGGCACGATGACACTCTCCGGGCAGGGCGACACCACGGACCCGGTGCTGGACGAGCCTGCGGTGCGTACGTCGGCGCTGCAGCTCACGCTTGCCTCGCCGCTCTACCGCGGCGCCACCATCGCGCTGTTCCTGTCCGGCCTCGGCTTCTCGGCAGCCGCACCCCAGATCGCGTCGTTCTTGGTCAACGAACTGGGAGCCTCGCTCAGCGCCGCCGGACTGTTCTATCTCACAAGCCTGACCGCACCTGTGATCGGTTACCTGGTCGGTGCAAGGTCCGACCACACCGGCGCGCGGCTGGGTCTGTTCCGCATCTGCGCTGTCGCCGGGTTTGCGGGCTGGACGGGCATCGCCTTCTCTACCCAGCTGTGGATGCCCTACCTCATCAGCGCAGTCGTGCTCGGCTTCGCCGGCGCCGCCACCTCCCAGCTCTTCGCTGCAGTCCACGATGAGCTGAAGACGCACCCGAACCCCAGCAACGACGGCGTTGTCGCCGTTGTTCGGATGGCGATGACCGGAGGCTGGGTAGTCGGTCCGGTCGCCGGATCTTTCCTGGCGGCCAACACCTCGCTGCGGACGATGCTTGTGGCGACGGCGATCTGCACCCTTGCCCAAGTCGTCCCGCTGGGAGTTCTCCGGACACCGCCCACCGCAACGTCGACGGAGCAGACCCCCGAAGCTGCTCCTCGCGCCCCTGGCTTGCAGGCGATGTTGCCGTTGCTCGCCTTCACTGCGCTGTACGTGCTCGTCTACGCCGGGGAACCGATCAAGTATGCGTATCTGCCGATCTACATGAACGAGCAACTGGACTTCTCCGCCGGGCTCAGTGGCGCGATCATCGGGGTTCAGCCGCTGGTCGAGATCGTGCTGATGCCCCTGGCCGTGCTCGTGGCACGCCGGGTCGGCGTGATGCGGCTGATGGTGGTCGGCGCGGGGTTCGGGGTCGCTGCCAACATCTGCTTCGCAACGACGGGTACCGCCGCCGGGCTGTTCGCGGGCCAGATCCTGATGGGCGGCGTCTGGGGCATTTTCGCTGCCCTCGGGATCATCGTCGCCCAACGCCTTCTCCCGACGGCCGTCGCCACCGCCTCCGCCATCTTCCTCAGCTCCACGGCTCTTGCCTCCGCCTTGGGTGGAGCGGCCGGAGGCATCGGAGCCGCAACCGTCGGACTACCCGAGGTGTTCCTCATCCCGGCCACGCTGGGACTGCTCGCCGTGATCGGTCTGGCCGCCATGACGCGCTCAACCAGCCACAAGCTCTGACCGGCTGAACAACACCTCGGGGCCGGACGACGGTGTCGTTCGGCCCCGAGGTGCGTGGTGCGAAGGGTCAGTGCCTGGTGACGGCCCCGGTGGTGGGGTCGAGCAGCACTGGGCGGGTGTTCGGGCGGTGCCGGAAGTCGAACATGCCGGTCAGCGAGCCGGCGCGGGTGTCGTACGAGGCGTCGCCGATGCCGCCGGTTCGCCAGTTGTCCTCGATGAACTTCAGGATCGAGGTCTGGTCGGTCCGGTTGTGGTCGACGTAGTTGCTCTTGCTGAACGGGCTGATGACCAGCATCGGCTGGCGCGGACCGTAACCGCACCGGTCGGCGTACCCGCCGGCGGCCGGCTTGGTGCCACACAGCGCCGCCTGGTCGTTGGCAGAGTCCGTGGAGCCGTTGACCTTCGGCGGCGTCACATGGTCGTACCAGCCGTCGGAGTCGTCATACGCGACGACCACCGCGGTGGACGCCCAGTCCTTGGACTTCTGCAACTCGTTGATCGTGTTGACCAGGAAGTGCTGCTCGTCGATCGGGTCGGAGTAGCCGGCGTGGCCGTCCTGGTACTCCCCCGCCTTGAGGAAGCTCACCGACGGCAGGTTGCCCGCCTTCACCGCGGCGCCGAAGTCGGTCAGGTCGTACTGGTGGTTGGCCTGGTCGGTCTGCCCGATCTTGGCGACCGAGGTCGGCGGGAGGTGCTTGGGGTTGCTGGTCGACTTGTAGTACTCGAACGGGTTGTGGTGCGGGCTGTAGTCGACCACCGCGGCGCCACCGACGTTCTGGTGCGTGGTGCCGCAGACCGAGTACCCGTTCGCAGTACTGGTCGGGCGGAAGCCGCCCTGGAACCAGCCCCAAGAGGTGCCCTGCTTGGTGAGCAGGTCGCCGATGTTCTTGCCGGTCATCACGCCGAGCGCGTTCTTCGAGGTGTGGTTGTTGTCGGCGCAGTCGTCGAAGGCCGGGTCCGGGTCGTTGATGACCGTACCGATGCCCTTGGCGTCCGGGGACGCGACCGTGTACGCGTCGGTGACCTTCTTGCCGGTCACCGAATCAACCGCGTACACCCCGTGGGTCTGCCCGGAGACCAGGTTGAGCGCACCGGGGGTGGACGGGCCGAACACGCTGCTGTACGAGTTGTCGCTCATCGCGTAGTGCTGGGCGTAGTTCCACAGCCCGGTCACCGTGTTGCCGTCGTAGTAGTCCATCACGAGGCCGGACTCGCCGAACAGGATCGGCTGGCCGGTGCACTTGTCGGTCTCGGTGTACTCGACGAACTTGTCCGCCTTGCCGCCGTTGTACGCCTTCTCCTCCGCGCCGTACCCGTGGTTCTGGTCGCAGGTCAGCGCCTGGGCCGGGCTCAGCCTGCTCGGGTTGAACTGGTTCGGGTTGTCCTTGAGCAGCGAAGGCGTCAGGCCGTTGATCCGCGGGGTGTTGGACGCGGCGTGGAACTTGGTGCCGTCGGTGTTGGCGGCCTTCGGGTAGGTGCCGAAGTAGTGGTCGAACGAGATGTTCTCGTCGAAGATGACGACCAGGTGCTTGATCGGGGTGCTGGCGGTCACCGGCTGAGGATGGTGATCGCCGCCAGCATGGTGCCACCACCCATCGCCGGCCCAGGCCGGCCCAGCCACTGCGATCAACGCCAGCGTGCTGACACCGGAAACGCCGGTGATGACCGCCGTGCGTGTTCTTCTACTCCAGGTTCGGGGCTTGAGGACCACAAACTTTCTCCTTGCGCATCAGACTCGGTATTGCGACCGGACGGGTTCGCCGGTCAGACCGTGGTAGCTAGTGCCGGCCGGCGGCCGGTACTGGATCAGTTGGTGCAACGCACACCGGGTCGTCGGCTTCACGCCAGCAACCCGCGGCCGAGGTGATCGTCGGCGTCCTGGACGCCGGGCAGGGCGAGGAAGTACCCGCCGCCCACCGGCTGGATGTAGTCGCCCAGGGGTTCGTCAGCGAGCCGCTTCTGGACGGCCTCGAACTGGCGCTGGAGATCCTGCTGGTAGCAGACGAAGACCAGGCCCATGTCGAGGTTGCCGACGTTGTCCACGCCGCGGTCGTAGTTGTAGGGGCGGCGCAGGATCCGGCTGTCCTCGCTCTGCGCGGTACGCGGATTGGCTCGGCGGATGTGGCTGGTCAGCGGGATGGCCGAGCCGATCGGGTCGGCGGCGAAGTTCGGTACGTCGTACTCGGCGTTGCCGTCGAGCGGGGCGCCGCTGTCCCGCCGCCGGCCGAACATGTTCTCCTGCTCGTTGATGGAGACGCGGTCCCAGAACTCGACCAGCATCCGGATCCTGCGCACGACCTGGTAGCTGCCGCCTGCCGTCCAGCGCTGGTCGGTCTGCTGCGGGACCCACACCATCTTGTCCATCAGGGCCGCGTCGTTGACGTCCAGGTTCGACGTACCGTCTTTGAAGCCCATCAGGTTGCGCGGCGTACCGGCTGGCCGGGGCGGCGAGTTGAACCCCTCGTACCGCCACCGCACCTGCATCGCGCCCCGGGTGTGCCGGGCGAGATCGCGCAGCGCGTGCACCACCGTGTCCCGGTTGTCCGCGCACAGTTGCACGCTCAGGTCACCGTGACTCTCGGCCGGATCGAGGTGGTCGTTAGGGAAGGTCACCATCGGGGTCAACCCGGCCGGCTTGCGGGCAGCCAGCCCGTACCGATCGTCGAACAGCGAGGCGCCGACACCGACGGTGACGGTCAGCCGGTCCGCGGGAACGGTAGGCCCGAGTACGCCGGAGTCGGTCGGCGGCGCCGAGATGCCGGGATCGGGCGGGGTGCCGCCGGCGGTGAGGAACCGGCCCCGCTCGGTCAGCGTCCGGAACAGGTCGGTGAGCTCCGCGCGGTTCGTGGCGAGCACGTCGAACGCGACGTGGAGGGCATGCGGCTGTACAGGCGTGGTGATCCCGGCCTGATGAACGCCATGAAACGGCACAACCGGATCAGCCGCCGGCGCCGCGTTCGCCCGCCCAGCCAGAGCAACGCCTGCGCCACCACCCGCCCCAACCGCGACCCCCGCCACCCCAGCCCCCAGCGCACCGCGCAAGAACGCCCGCCGCCCCGTCCCAGACGACGCCACCCCAGACGACGCCACCCCGGACGACGCCACCCCGGACGGTGCCGCGCCGGACCGGCCCGTACCGGACGGTGCCTCGCCGGGGCGGTCCGCGCCGGACCGGTCTGTGCGGGAGAGGTCGGTGCGGGGTAGGTCGGGGGCGGGCTGTGTTGGGCTGCCGGCATCTTCGGGGTTGCTCACGAGGTCCTCCGGACGTCGCCGATCGCGGCGATCGGCGCCAGCACCTCGACCAACTGACCGACGGCTGCGTCGAGGCGCTCGTGGGTCTGCGGATCCAGTGCGGTGGGCGCGATCCAGGCGCCGTCCGGCCGATGCCCCGCGGCCACCAGGTCGCGGGTGTTGGCGATCCAGGTCGCCACCTGCGGCCAACCGGAGTACCGCTTCGTCATCAGCGGTGCGAGCGCGTTCAGTACCGCCTGGGTACCGTCCAGGTTCGCCCCGATCGTGGCGAGCCCGGTCCCGCTGCCCTGGTCGGCCTGGCCGGTCAGCTCGAACTGCAAAGCGTTCTCCATGATTTCGTGGGCGCGCAGCGGCAGGTCGTTCGGGTCGGTCCGCTCCTTCGGGAAGTCCTCGCGAAGGCCCGCAACGGCGGTGCCGAGCTGGTCGCCGATCGGTGCCAGCGAGGCGGGCGACTGGCCGTGCCACAGGCCGTACTCGATCCGCCGCAACCCGGCGAAGTCGGGATCCCGTACCCCCGCGGGCAGTCCGTCCGGCATCCCGTCGATCTGGTCGGCGAAGTCGCCGAACGTGTCGTACGCCGCGCCCAGCCGCTCGTACGAAAGGTGCGCGGTCAGCCACGCGGAGCGGGACGCCGGCACGTCACCGCCGCGCAGCGTCCGCACGAGCGTGGCGACGTCGCCGGCGAGGGTCGCGAGCCCCGTGGTGACGTAGCCCCGGTACGCGGTCACGGCACCGGTGAGGTCCTGATTGCTGATCGGCAGGACGGCCGGCGCCGATGGCGGAGGGCCGTCGGTGACCTTGACCGCCGGCCCGGTCACCGCGTCGGTGTCCTCGGCCAGGCACCGGAACGCGTAGCTGGCCTGGCCGAAGGTGAGCCGCATGGGCCGGGTGGTGTTCGGGGCGAGCGCCTCGACCTCGGCGTACACGCCACCAGTCCCCGGGTCGATCAGGTCGACCTCGGTGGTCACCGTGCCGACGTTGCTGATCTGGAGGGTCTGCGGGCCGCTGTGCGGGGTCTTCCAGCCGGTACCGCAATTACCCCGCGACACGGTGACGGTCAGCGCATCGCGGGCCGAGTCATGGCCGGAGCAACCGGACAGAACAAGCGCAACCACGATTCCGCAGACGGCCCACGTACCAGCGGGGCGCAAGCGCACGACAAGCGGCACGAGAGCTCCGGGAGGGGGGTGAACAGCTGGTCACCCCCGACAGTAAGCCACCCGATCGGGCGCCTCAAACGAGGGGACCGAGCGCCCACGACTGTTGGCCTCCAAGTAACCCGGCGTTCGCCTACCCGCCTCCATCGAACCCCGAGAACCGGCTCGCGGAAGGGACTCTGATGGCCACCACACCGCACCGAATGCCGGAGCCCTGCGGCTTCCGCCGATCGGCTCGCGGAGGGACAATCACGGCGTAGTGGGGCGGGGTTTCCCGATGGGGGATGAGCAGGGTGCGCGCTGAGCGAGTGGGGATGGCAATCGTCGGCATGGCACTGGGGGCGTCGCTCGCCGGGTGTGATGATGATGCGGGCACCGGCTCCGGTGACACGTCTCAGGGCGCCGGTGGCGTGAAGGGCGGCACGGTGACGGTCTATTCCATCAACGATGTGGAGCACCTCGACCCAGGGCGAAACTTCGGCGTCGACTCCGGCATGATCGGCAAGCTGCTCACCCGGACGCTGACCGACTACCGCTACGACGCCAAGGCGAAGAAGATCGTGCGCGAGAACGACCTGGCCGAGAGCTACGAGTCATCACCCGACCTGAAGATGTGGACCTTCAAGCTGAAGGACGGTATCAGGTACGAGGACGGCACTCCGGTCAAGGCTGGGGATGTGAAGTACGGCGTGGAGCGCTCGTTCTCCGCCGACATGCAGGAAGGCGCACCGTACGGCCACGAGTACCTGGACTGCGCGGGCTACAAAGGTCCGTACGTGGCCGAGAACAATGGCGGCAAGGGCTGCACCGCGATCGAGGTGCCGGACGACAAGACGATCGTGTTCAAGCTGAACCGGCCGGTCGCCACGTTCGAGGGTACGGCGAGCCTGAAGATCTTCTCGCCGGTGCCGCGGGCGAAGGACACCAAGACCCGGTACGACAACCACCCGGTGGCCACGGGGCCGTACAAGATCGAGTCCTACACCCGCAAGAAGCAGTTGGTGTTGGTCCGCAACGGCCAGTGGGACCAGGCCACCGACCCGCTGCGCACCACGCGTCCGGACAAGTTCATCTTCAAGTTCGGTGACGCGGAGGCGTTGGTCGACCAGCGGCTGTTCGGCGACGGCGACGCGGACAAGAGCTCGGTGAGCTTCAACGGTGTGCAGCCGGCGAACGTCGCCAGGACCAGCCGGGGGAACGTCAAGGACCGCGTGGTCCAGGGCAGGGACAGCTGCCGGCGTTACATCGCGTTCAACCAGCAGAAGCCGCTGCTGAAGAACCAGAAGCTGCGCGAGGCGCTGTATGTCGGTCTGGACCGCACCAGCTACCGCGACGGATTTGGTGGCGAGCAGCTGGCCGCGGTGGTCGACTCGATCATTCCGCCGGACCTGCCCGGCTATAAGCCGGAGGAGCACTTCAGAACTCCGCCGGAGGGCGACCAGCCCAAGGCCAAGCAGTTGCTGGCCGAGGCCGGCTACGAGGGTGAGAAGCTCGTGCTCGGCACCGCCAGCACGAGCCTGGCCGTGAAGGCCGCCGAGGCCGCGCAGGCGTCGTGGAAGTCGATCGGGGTCAATGTCGAGCTCCGCACGATCCCCGGCGACAACTACTTCTCGACGCAGTTGCAGGACTCGTCGGCTACTGATCTGATCACTGCCGGCTGGTGCTACGACTGGCCGACCCTGGCCACCATCGTGCCGCCGGTGTTGGGCCGGGACACGACTGCCCCGAACAAGGCGGCGCCGAACAACTACGGTCGCAGCAGCGCGGCTTGGGACCAGATGGCCGCGCTCGCCAGGGAAGCCGACAAACAGAAGCTGGAGGACAGCCTGTCGAACCTGTACACCGAGATCATGAGGACGGCGCCGCTGGTGCCGACTATTCAGGACCTCAACGTGTACGTCGTCGGCTCCAACATCGACAACGCCGTCGCCGACCCGAACACCGGTGGTCTCCTCGACCTGACCCAGATCGGCCTCAAGAAGACCACCTGACACCGGCTGACCGCCGCCGGGTCCTGGTTGATCTGCTTGAGCGTCACTCGGGTGTTACGACGGCGCCGAGGTCGGTCAGGGTCAGCCGCTCGCCGGCGAGGTAGGCCCTCTCGAAGTCCGCCGGGGTGAGTGTGGCCTGTACCTCGTGCAGCAGGTGAGCGGTCAGTGCTCGTCGTGGCCACCGTCCACCCAGGCGAACGGCCTGAGCCGACGCCGCGCCGTACATGGTCGCCGCCTCGGTCGGCCGGCCTGCACTGGCCAGCAGATTGGCGCGGGTTTCCACCACCCCTGCCCCGCGCAGACTGCCGTAGGTGAGGCTCAGGTCGAGGGCACGGTCGGACCACTCGAGACCGCGCTCGGGGCGGCCCAGGGCAAGTTCGGCGTAGGCCCCGGCGGACGCGCTCAGGAAGGCGGCGAAGATGTGGCGCTCATCGCTGGCCCGGCGGTGCGCCGCGTCGGCTGCGGCGGCGCACTCCTGAGGGTCGACGCCGTTGCTGATATCGACGAGGCCGCGTACCGCCGCGCACAGTACGTCGAGGTCGGCGTCGGCGACGTCCGCGGCCACGGCGGTGGCGGTGGCGAAGACGGTCCGCATGTAGTCGAAGTCCTCTGTCGTCATAGCCGCAGCCGCGACCACAGCCAGCAGATCACCGACGAACGCGCGCCGGGCGACCGGGACCTGGTCGAGCAGAGCCACTACCGCGTCGGTGTGCGGACGAGCCAGGTCCGTGCGTCCCTGGAAACTCAACGTCGCGGCCAGCCCTGCGTGCGCCGCGGCCCGATCGGCGGCTGACGCGTCCCGGGCACGCCGCACCGCGAGGTCAAGCCAGCGGCGCGCTTCGACGATCCGCTCGCGGGTGTACCAGAACATGGTCAGCTGCGCGGCCAGCAGGGGGGCTCTCGGTTCGCCGTCGTCCGCGAACTCGCGTTCGAGCGTCGTACGGACGGCCGCGTAGTTGGCGTCGAGCGTGCGGTACCGCATGATCTCGCCGCGGCGCAGGCGGAAGTCGGTGCCGAGCACCGAACGCACCCAGCCCTCCCTGCGATCGAGCAGCGCCTCCCGTTCGCCGGTATCGGTCAGCAGGTGACGGGCGTGCGCGCGTACGGTCTCCAACTGGCGGAAGGTCGACGCCCAGCCCGCGCGGTTCGACCGCGTCGACGTGAGGAGGGACCGATTGACGAGCATCGGGATGAGGTCGACGGTCCGTCCGCCCACCGAGTCATCGGCGACCGCGGCGGCGGCCACAGCTGTGAACGGTCCCGGGAGTACCGCCAAGGCGCGGTGCAACGCCTGCTCCGGCACGGTCATCTGCCCGTAGCTGCGGGCTATCTCGTCACCCAAGGTGCCACGGGTGGACGAACCGTCCCGGCCCAGCCGGCTCGGGTCGAGCGTCACCTGCTCGGCGATCTCCGCGATCGAGTAGCTGCGCCCGCGAGCGGCGGCGAGTTCGATCGCGAGCGGAAGGCCGTCGACCCCGACGCAGATCTCGGCAACCCTCCGCAGGTCCTCCGCGGTCAGCGCGACGGTCGGCTCTGCCAGCCGGAACCGGCTGCGGAACATCGCCACCGCGGGCGATTCGTCATCCGGACGATTCAAGTCGGGCAGCCGGAGCGGAGCGAGGGTGTAGATCAACTCGCCGGGGAGCGCGAGCGGTTCCCGGCTGGTCGCGACCACGGTGCAGTCGGCCTCGTCACCGACCAGGGTCTCGACCAGTTCGCGGACGCCCTGCAGCACATGTTCACAGTTGTCGAGGACGACCAGCGCCTGCCGGCCGCGCATCTGTGACGCCAGCGCCCGCAGCGGTGTCCCGGCGGCCGGTACGGCGACGCCCAGCGTGGCGAGGGTCAGGTCGACCACCAGGGTGGGGTCATCGACCTGTCCGAGGTCGACGAACCAGACGCCGTCGGGAAAGCGCGACCCGAGGAGGTGAGCCAGCTCGATCGCGAGCCGGGTCTTGCCGCATCCGGCGGCGCCGACGACAGCCACCAGGTGGCTGTCGTCGATCAGGTCGCTGAGCCGGTGCACGTCGGTGGCGCGGCCGATCATCGGCGTCATGCGTCGAGGGAGCCGCTGTTCGGTGCGGGGCGCGGCCGGCACCACCTTGGCCGGCTCCGCCGGGATGGCCGTTGTCGCGGGCAGCAGCGTCGGGTCGCCGTCCAGGATCCGCTGCTGCAGCTCACGCAGCTCGGCACCGGGCTCGATGCCCAGCTCGCTGATCAAGGTTTCGCGCGCGACCCGGTACGCGTCCAACGCCTCCTCGGTCCGGCCGCGCCTGGCCAGAGCGAGCATCCGCTGACCGTGCAGGTGCTCGCGGAAGGGCGCGTCGTGGATCAGCTGTTGCAGGTCGACGAGAGCCTGCTCGGTGCGCCCGATCGCCAGCAACGCGTCCACGCGCCGTTCCCGGACCTGAGCGTGCAACTCCTCGAGCCTGGCGACGTACGCCTCCGCCCACGGCTGGTCGCCGCACGGGGTGAAGGGCGAGCCCCGCCACAATTCGAGTGCGGCGTCGAAGCGCTGCAGCGCCCGGTCCGGACGATCGGTGGCGAGCGCCTCGCGGCCTTCGTCGGCCAGCCGCTCGAAAACCGCCGAGTCGATGTCGGCGGGATCGACCAGCAGCCGGTACCCGCCGGCGTCGTTCACGAGCACGGCCGGCGCCGTGCCTCGCCCGCGACCCGGCTCCAGAACCCGCCGCAGTCGCCAGACGTGCGACTCGAGCGTCGATCCCCGACCGTCGGTGACCTGCTCGCCCCACAGCGCCCCGATCATCGTGTCGACCGGCACCCGGCGGTTGGCGTGGACCGCGAGCAGCGCAAGGAGCGTCGTCGGTCGACGGCCGCTCGGCTTCAGCATCCGGCCGTCGATCTCGATCGACAGGTGACCGAGGTCGTGCAACTTCATCCACCGACAGTAACGGTGGCGGCAGGGTGCGAGCCAGGTGCGACGGTGAAGCCGCCGCCGCCCTGGCACCGGGGTCAGATCGCCGCCCGCGGTTCGGCCGAGGTCTCCCTGGCGGTACGCAGTGCCCGAGCGCGGCGCGAGATCACCTCTGTCTGGACGGCAAGCATGACGCCGACCATGACCAGGACGCTGCCGATGCCGCTCTCGTAAGGGGTATGGGTCAGATAGGCGAACGTGCCGAGCGCGAACTTGAACGCCACCAGACCGAGGAACAGGCCGACGGTCGCGGGCGTCCCCTGGGTGAAGACGCGCTCGTCGGTCTGCCACATCCGCGTGTGGTGACCGCGCAGCACACCGACGGCGAGACTGGCGGCCAGGCCGATGGCGAGCAGGCCGTACGCCGTCGGGTTGTGTGCGATGTGCACGCCAGTCAGAACGCCGGCCGCGGTGTAGATCACCGCGAGCTTGAACCGGCCGCGGCCGGTGACCTCGTTGACTCGTGTCTGCCGATAGAGCGCGTAGCCGACGAGGGCGAGGATGGCGATGAATTCGATGCCAGTCATGCTTGTTCTCCGTTCGATGGGATGCGGACAGCCCGGTGGGCGGTGAACCACAGCAGGCAGAGGCTGGAGATCGCGAGTACCGCGTGGACGGGCGACCAGCCGATGCCGTCCCACAGCGCATGCAGCACGACGGCGGCCGTGAAGGCCAGCACGAACTGCACGATCTTTCGGGCCTTCCATCCCGACGCGGCTGCCGCGTACAGCGCCGCGGCCGCGATGCCGGTCCAGGCCATGTGGCACGCGGGGCTCAGCGCCCCTCGCAGTACGAGGACGTCGACCGCCGCGCTCACCTTGCCGCCGGTGCCGACCAGGGTGACGAAGGCGTACCCCATGGTCTCGAGCGCGGCGAAGCCGGCTCCGCAGGCGACCCCGAGCAGCAGGCCGTCGGCCCGGGTGCGGTTGCGCACCAACGGCAGGAGTGCCAGCGGCGCGATCAGCTTGCTGGCCTCCTCGATGAGCCCGACGCCCAGCATGGGCATCGCGCCGAGGTGACGGACGGTGTCGTACTCCAGCCAGCCGGCCACGACGGTGCCGAGGACGCCGCCGAAGAAGGCAGTGCCGACGACCAGTCGCAGCGGGACCGTGTACGGCATCCGGCGGCCGTTGACGAAGGTCAGAAACGCCGCGGGAACCACTCCGGCGCCCAGCAGGATCGCTGTCGGGACGTAGTTCGGGTTGTGGGTGCCGACCATGGTGCGTTCCACGGCGGCGAACAGCGCGGCGCCCGTGACGAGCACCAGCAGCCAAGCGTGCCGGCGCAGCCGGCCGACCGGACGGATCGCATCGAGGGTGCCGCGCGCGCTCGGCGCGGCGACGGAAGAGATCGTGGTCATCGTCATGCTCCTCGTCGTCAACGCGGTCAGACCCGGGTCCGGTTGCGGCTGCGCGCGACGACGAAGCCGGCGGCGCCGGCCGCGGCGATGGCGAGCACGCCCACCCCGATGCCGAGCCACGGCTCATCGGAAGGATGGTCTTGTGCCTGAACGACCGGGGAGTTGACGACCGGGGAGTTGTCGCCGGCGGCCGGCAGGGCCGGTGCCACGGGAACCGCTGCGGCGTGACCCGAGCCGTGGGCCGGACGATCCGAGCCAAGCACTCGGAGCGCGGTGGTTGCCGTGCTGTTGCTGCAGGTGAGCGTGACGGTGTAGGTCCCGGGGCCCGTGGCGGGGTCGATCGTCGCGGTGCCGTCGAAGGCGTCGGGATCGGTCTTGGAGAACCGTTCCGGGCCGGTGAAGGCGGGCGAGACCACCGACGAGACGGTGGGCATGGCGCCGGAAGCCGGCAGGGCGCACGTGCCCGAGACGTGGACGGTCGTGCCCGGCTTTGCCGACCCAGAGGAAACGAAGACGGCCGCCGGCGAGGCTGCGGTCGGGGCCGCCGGCGCCGCCAAGGCGATGCCGGCAGTACTCAAGGTGAGAACGGCGCCGGCGGCGACGGCGAGGGTGGTGGTGATCTTTCGCATGACAGGGCTCCTAGTGCGTTCGTTGGTGTCGAGCTGTTGCCGTTCACGGTGTACGGCGCTGCGCCAACGGCGCTGTAAGAGCGCTTCAACGACCGCGCGACGCGATTCCACCGCCGTTGGAGCACACCGGCGCACGCTCGCACCGAGCGGCTCAGATCTGTACCCGCCGGGTGCGCCGCTCGACGGAGGAAAGGGACATGAACAGCTACTACGACAACTCCTCGGACACTCGCGTCTCTGCGGGCGACTCGAGCCCGACGGCACGACCGACCGTGGATGCCGCCCGGCTGTGGTCGGGCGGGCTCGCCACCGCGCTCGTGGCCGGCCTCATCGGACTGGTCGGCGTCATCGTGGTCCGGGTGATGTTCGACATCGCGGCGTACGCCCCGCGCAGCGCCGGAGCCCTCGGCGACACCACTGCCGTGGCGCTGTGCGTCGGCGCGGCGCTGGCCGCGTTACTCGCCACCGGCCTGGTCCAGCTGCTCATGATCGCGACCCCGCAGCCGCTGGCATACTTCGGCTGGATCGTCGGGCTGGTCACCGCCGCCGCCGTCTTCCTGCCGCTGCTGGCCGGCCTGACCGCGGCGTCCGTCGCCGAGGCCGTCATCCACCTTGTCATCGGCATCGCCATCGGCTCGCTGCTGTCCGGATCCGCCGCGGCGGCACAGCTCGCGGCGCGCGAGGCGAGCGGAACTGTCCGTTCTGGACAGGTACCGCCGCCGGTCGGCGTCTGAGGCTAGATGTCGTGTACACCGCGAGCACGCACCACCCGGCCCCCGTGCCGGCGAACGCATCGCAGCCCCACGCCTCGCCTGCCCGGCGCGCTGCCGCCGTCGCCCTGTCGGCGGCCGCGATGGTGAGCCTCCACCTGCCGGCGGCGCACGCCGATCCGCTGACCGCGGACCGGGGGCGGATGACGCCGGGATTCGTCTGGGGGTACAACAACCAGGGGGCACTCGGTGACGGCACGGTCGCCCGTGCGAAGACGCCGATCGCGGTGGCACTCCCCGCCGACACGGTCAAGCTGGCCGAAGGCGTCGGGTTCACGATCGCCCTCACCAAGGCCGGCACCGTGTTCGCCTGCGGCGACGGCCGCTGGGGTCGGATGGGCAACGGGTCAGTGGCCCGCCGGCTCACCGCCGTACGGGTAAAGATCCCGGCGCGGGTGACCCGGATCGACGCCGCCGGCGACCATCAGGGGAAGACAGTCAGCCCGGGAGGTCCTCCGCGCGCTTTGCGGCGAGCTTGCCGTGCAGCAGTCCGGTGGACTGGCCGACCTCAATGAGGTATCCGTCCGGGTCCCGCAGGTAGCAGCGGATCTCTGCTCCGCGGTCGATCGGTGGCGTCACGAACTCTGCGCCCTTGGCCTTCCACTCCTCATAGCGGGCCTGGATATCTGCGACTCGCAGG
>NZ_DASRXP010000207.1:0-2808 GCF_035687465.1 Kribbella sp. | reverse complement strand
CGTGAGGTCCTCGGACATCTTCTTCGTCAACGTGGTGACCAGGACGCGCTCATCCTTCTCCGCGCGGATCCTGATCTCGTGGACCAGGTCGTCGATCTGGCCCTCGGTCGGCTTGACGATGACCTCCGGGTCGATCAGGCCGGTCGGCCGGATGACCTGCTCGACGAACTCGCCGCCGGTCTGGCCCATCTCGTACGGCCCGGGCGTCGCCGAGAGATACACCGTCTGGCCGATCCTGTCGGAGAACTCCTCCCAGGTCAGCGGCCTGTTGTCCATCGCGCTCGGCAACCGGAACCCGTGCTCGACGAGGTTCCGCTTACGCGACATGTCACCCTCGTACATGCCGCCGATCTGCGGCACCGTCACATGCGACTCGTCGATGACGAGCAGGAAGTCGTCCGGGAAGTAGTCGATCAGCGTCGCGGGCGAAGTGCCGCCGGGACGGCCGTCGATATGCCGTGAGTAGTTCTCGATCCCCGAGCAGAACCCGACCTGGCGCATCATCTCGATGTCGTAACTGGTCCGCATGCGCAGCCGCTGGGCCTCCAGCAACTTGCCCGCCTTCTCCAGCCCGGCGAGCCGCTCTTCCAGCTCGGCCTCGATGCCCTTGATGGCCTTTTCCATCCGCTCCGGCCCGGCGACGTAGTGCGTGGCCGGGAAGATACGCAGCTCGTCGACCTCGTTGACGATGTCGCCGGTGAGCGGGTGCAGGTAGTACAGCTTCTCGATCTCGTCACCGAAGAACTCGACCCGGATCGCCAACTCCTCGTACGCCGGGATGATGTCGACGGTGTCGCCACGCGCGCGGAACGTGCCGCGCGCGAACGCGATGTCGTTGCGGGTGTACTGGATGTCCACCAGCGCGCGCAGGAACACGTCCCGCGACAGCTCCATGCCCACCTTCAGGCTGCTCGACCTGTCCAGGTAGGACTGCGGCGTGCCGAGGCCGTAGATGCAGGAGACACTGGCGACCACGATGACGTCGCGCCGGGACAGCAGGTTCATCGTCGCGGAGTGCCGCAGCCGCTCGACGTCGTCGTTGATCGACGAGTCCTTCTCGATGTAGGTGTCCGTCTGCGCGATGTACGCCTCGGGCTGGTAGTAGTCGTAGTAGCTGACGAAGTACTCGACGGCGTTGTTCGGGAAGAGGTCCCGAAGCTCGTTGGCCAGCTGGGCGGCGAGCGTCTTGTTCGGCGCCATCACCAGGGTGGGGCGCTGGACCCGCTCGATGAGCCAGGCCGTGGTCGCCGACTTGCCGGTACCGGTGGCACCGAGGAGGACGACCTCCTTCTCGCCGGCGTTGACCCGCTTCTCCAGCTCGTCGATCGCGGCGGGCTGGTCACCGGCGGGCTTGTAGTCGCTGACCACCTCGAACCGGCCGCCCGACCGAGGGATCTCGGAGACAGGCCGGAATTCGGACTGGGCGAGTACGGGATGTTCGGTTGCGAAAGCCACGGGATCCAGGGTAGACGCCCCCACCGACAGTTTCAGGCCGGTCAGGCGTGGCTCACCCCGCCGCGGCGAGGCTCACCCGGCCGCAGCGAGGCTCACCCAGCCGCAGCGAGGAAACCCGGAGCGGGCGCGGGCGAGCGCAGCAGACAGGTCTGGCACGGCATTCCGCACAGCCTGTCCAGCATCTCGGCCTGGCCGGGGTAAACCTCTTCGCCGCACAACGCCGTCAGGTGCCCGGGCAGGGCGCCTTCGGTCGGCACGGGGATCAGGTGGATCACGCGTCTGCTCTCGCCGACGACGCCTCGGCGCAGTCGGACGAGTGCGAGAGCCCCACCTTGTTCACCCATGGCTGAAGGTTAGGGCCGAACGGAGTAAAGCTCTTCGTGTCGCCGACCCAAGGAACTTCGACATCGGTGGTGCGAAACACCAAAAATCAGGGGTGTTTCAGGCTTCAAGACAGCACTGCGGCGCCCAAACGGTGGCAGAGGTTCAACGCCAGCTCGACGTCGAGGCGGTTTTCGGTGATCGGCCTGGCCAGGAGTTCCTGTGCCTTGCGCACGCGGTACTGCACGGAGTTCTTGTGCATGGTGAGCGCGGCGGCCGCGGCAGTGTAACTACTACCCGTCGCAAGGAAGACACGCAGTGTGTCGCGCAAGCGTTCGCAGTTGCTGTCGTCAGTGCTCATCGCGCCGAGGGTGTCGGCGACCCAGAGCCGCGCCGCCCCCAGGTCCGAGGTCATCAACGCCATCGTGCCGACCTCGCGGAAGGTCAGCGCGCGGTCGCAGTGCTCGCCGGCGGCCAGCGCGAGGGCGTGCACCTTCAGCGCCTGCTGGTGGGTGTGGCGGAAACCCTGGGCACCCAGCCCCGGCTCACCGAGGGACAGCCGGACACTCGGCTCACTGCTCGCGAGCGCCTGGTCTAGGAGTTCACGATCCGGGAACGCGGTGGATGCCAGCGGCAGCCACACCCAGGCACTCGACTCGTCCCGCGGCACGAACAAGGGACGACCGTCGCCTTCCAGCCGCTTCCCCAGCTCGACGGCCAGCGCCTCCAGCGCGCCCAGCGCGTCACCGGCGTACGCGTCGGAGGTGTGCCACACGATCATTCCCAGGTGGACCCCGCGCATCCGGTAGCCCAGTGCCGCTTCGGTGGCCTCGACGTCCACGCCGTCGATGTCGAGCAGTGACCCGTCACTGTCCAAAAGCGCCCGTACCCTGGCCGTCCGCACCGCGCTCCGGTTGAACAGCCAGCGGTCCCGTTCCTCCTGGTAGGCCGAAACGACCTGCTGGCTCACCCTGTCCACGAAGGCGAAGGTGACCGTCAGCAGGCGGCGCACCATGGCGCCGAACAGGATCG
>NZ_DASRXP010000206.1:0-4693 GCF_035687465.1 Kribbella sp. | reverse complement strand
ACCGCCAGCACTCATCAACACGCCGCCGACCCACGAGTTCCCGCGTGCCCCCGCCTGCACCCGACGCCGAGCGGGAGGTTAGTGAGTGGTGGGGGTTCGGGAGGTCAGCTTCCGAGTGCGGCCGGTTTGGGGGCTCGGAGGCCGGAGCTGCGGAGTTCCAGGTCTGCTAGCCGCGCGATCACGGCGGAGTCCCGGTCGCGCCAGGCCGTGACCGGGTCGTCGGAGATCTTCGCGAGCTTGTGCATCGGCTGGTTGGCCATCGCCCGGAGCGCGAACAACTCCAGATCGGCCGCGTTGTCGATGAACTTCTGCGCGGCGCTGGCCCTCCTGGAGAAACGGATCCGCCGCCAGGACCAGATCAGTACGGCGAACAGCACCGGCAACCCGATCGTCATACCCGCCAGCAGATACGCGAGTTGCTCGACCGCGTGCGCCTGATCCCGCCCGGCCTCCGCCAACCGCGCCGCCGCCGACGCAGCCCCGTCAACCGGCGCCCGCAACTCGTCCCCTACCAACGGCACCTTCCCGACCGGCTCCGACATGCTCCGCAGATCCCCGGCCAGCCCGTCGCCCGCCTCAGCCGCCTTGCGCCCCGGGTACCCCAGCGCGTTGGTGATCTTCAAGACGAACAACCCCAGCGCGACCCAGACAGCGATCCACCCCAGCAGCCAGAGATCCCCGACCACCTGCCAGAACCGCTGCACCCCAACATCGGAGTAAGCCTTCACGCCCACCATCCCTTCTCTGCCCCGTGCCGCCTGTCCCATGCCCATTCCCGCTCCGCGCGACACTCTCCCCCAAGGTCAGATCGAGGTGAGGGATCGACCGGCGAAGGCATTTTTCGTCCGTGCGGCTCGTTAGGGTTCCGGTGTGGTGATGAATCTAGGGCCGCTGAGTTACCACCGGGGCGTATTGGCACATACGCGCCGGGTGGATGAGCGTGCCTGGGAATCATTGCGGGCGAAGGAGGCGGGCGGGGACGAGCTGGGTGAGGCCTTACTGCGGAACACCTATCGCCTGGATGAGGTGAGTCACCCGGCGGTGCATGCGGCCGGCAGGCGTGCAGCGGAGGCGTTGGGGCTGGGTGTCGAGATCGAGTTCTTCCAGGCCCGCGGCAGTGGCGATCCGAACGCGTTGTTGCTGCATCAGGCAGACAAGGCGGTCATCCTCTTCGAGGGGCCGTTGCTGGAGCGGCTGGACAGCGACGAACTGACCGCGGTGTGCGGCCACGAGTTGGCGCACCGCCTGCTCTGGACCATCGACGACGGCGCCTACCTCGCAGTCGACCGGCTGTTGGATGCCGCGTCGGCCGATGCCAGGACCCCGCCGCAGTATATGGAGACCCACAGGCGCTGGGCGCTCGCCACCGAACTGTTCGCCGACCGAGGCGCGTTCACTGCATGCGGAGACCTCAGTACTACGGTCCGCGCGCTGCTGAAGCTCCAGACCGGACTGTCCAGCGTGGACCCCGAGGCCTATCTCCGGCAGGCGAGCGAACAGGATCTCAGTGTCGGCAGCCGTGGGACGAGTCATCCCGAGGGAGTCGCCCGGGCCTGGGCCTTGCAGAACTGGCTGAACGACGAGGACGTCGAAGGGCTGATCACCGGACCACTCGACGTGGATGCGCCGGATCTGCTCGACGCGGTTCTGCTCAGAGAGGTGAGCATGGACTTCGCCGCCCGGATCGCCCAGACGGAAGGCCTGCGCACGGACACGGTGGCCACGTTTGCGGCTGGGTTCGCAGATCCGCCCGGGCCGCTCGGCGTACCGGGTGGGGCCGTGGTGCGGTTCGACGAGCCGTTGGCGGTGCGGCCGGTCGACGGTGCGCCGATGCCACGGCCGAGGACGTTGACCGCGGCAACGAAGCAGTACCTGTGTTACCTCCTTCTGGACCTCGCCACGGCTGATCCCGAGGCCGGCGATCCCGCGCTGCTCGCGTCGATGGCAGTCGCCCGCCGCGCGGGACTCACGCCGTACGACGATCTCGCGGACGACGAGCTCGGGTGGAACGACAAGCGCCGGGCCGAGCTCGCCGCGGCCGCGGATGAGTTGGTCGGATGATGGCGGAGGATCTGGTCGCTCTGGCGGTCTCCCAGGGCGGGCTCGGCAGCGACGCGTTGCTGGCTGCTGTGCTTCCGCTGTTCCGTGCGACAGCCGAGGTGCACGAGCGCGGACTGGTCGCGCCGCTGCGAGGGATCGACCGCATCACGGTCGACGAGCGGGCGCGACTCGGGTTCGCGCCGGAGGACGCCACCCGGCCGACCGAGGTCCCGGTCGAGATCGCCGCCAGGGAGGCGCATCGGGCCGCGGCCGTCGAGGTGGTCGCCCATCGTCAGTACGAGACGGACCTCGGCGAGAGCGGCGGGGCGCCGGTGATCCAGGTGGTCGAGCCCTTGCCTGAGGCAATCACCGCACCCGTGCACGTGACGGGCTGGCAGAGCTGGGAACACGTGGTCGGTCATCACGATCCGCTGACGGACATCTTCAGTCTCGGGCAGCTGCTGATCGGCCTCGGCTTCGGGCTGGATCTGTCCCGCGCTGAGGACGTCGCCCGGCTGATCGGTGCTCGCGGCAACCTTTATTCGCTCGACGCGTCACTGCATCCGGTGATCGTCTCGGTGGCGGCGCAGATGGCCGAGCCCGACCGGCACCACCGGGCGCAGGATCTGCGATCGCTGATCGAGCAGCTGGAGAACTACCGGGACCAACCGCTCGACTTCGATGTCGACGCGATCACCCAGGGCGCGGCGGACCGGCGTACGGCGGTGCTGAAAACCCTCAGGGACAGGCTTTTCGACCTGTCCAGGCGCAACCGGCTGGTGACCTTCCGGCACACCGCGCAGACATTGAACCTGACCGAGGTGTCGGTCCCGCTGATGCTCGACGTACGCAACATCCGCGAGCAGCAGCTGTTCACCTGGAACGCCGAGCTGGCCAAGACCCTGATGAGCACGACGCCAGTCTCGCTGAGCAAATGGATCCGGTACGACGAGGCGCCGTACGCCGCGAACGCGCTGGACAAACTGATCTCCACTGCCCGGAGGGACCGCGCGGAGTACGGTCAGGACCAGCTGCGGCTGGTTCCCGCGTTCCTGCGGTGGCATGACCTGAAGAACGACCCGGCGACGCGGCTGGCGTCTCCCCTGGTGCTGGTCAAGGTGGAGCTCGCGAAGAAGCGCGGCGTGCGGGATTCCTACACGTTGCGGATCGCTGACCCGATGGCGGAGGTGAACCCGACGCTGCGGCATCACCTGCACCAGTTGTACGGGATCACGTTGCCGGACAAGGTGGATCTGACCGAGCCCGGCGCGATCGGCGTACTGCATGAGCGGTTGACCCGGGAGATCCAGGCGTCGGAGCCAGGGCTGCAGTTGCATCTGCGGGAGAAGCCACGGATCGATCTGGTTCGGCAGCGGGCGATGCTCAAGCTGCGGAACTATCGGCGCCGGCAGCATGGGAACACGGCGAACGAGTTCGGCGGACGGCATTACGCGTATTCCTACCGGCGGTCGGACTACCAGCCGCTCGGTGTGCAGATCTTCCGGCAGCAGTTGGCTGCCCAGGACCTGCCGCTGAGCATCGCGCTTGGTGGTGCGCCGCGTCGGCCGGCGGCGATCGAGACGGATACCTACACGCTCGACACCGAGGGCAGCCCGTACTCGTGGGACGTCGATCTGTGTGCCGTCGCGCTGGCGAACTTCAACTACCGCACGCTCGGTCTGGTCCGGGACTACGACGAATTGCTCGAGAGCGGGCAGTCCTGTCCGTCGTTCGACCAGCTGTTCTCGGATCGGCCGCGGCCGATCAGCAGCGAACCGCCCGAACTGCCGACGGCCGAGCGGCACCTGGTCGTGCCGGCGGATGGTTCGCAGGTCGCCGCGATAGCGCGGGCGCAGCGGGGCGAGAGCTTCGTCATCCAGGGCCCACCGGGGACAGGCAAGTCGCAGACGATCACCAACATGATCGCGGACTTCGTGGCGCGCGGGCAGCGGGTGCTGTTCGTCTGCCAGAAGCGTGCGGCGCTCGATGTCGTGCACGCGCGGCTGGCGGGCCGCCGGTTGGAGGGTCTGTGCACGCTCATCCACGACTCCCAGGCAGACAAGAAGGCGTTCGTCCACGGGCTGCGCGAGACGTACGAGACCTGGCTGGCCGCCGAGGACGACCTGGAGGAGCTGACCGTACGCCGGGACGCGCTCGTGGCCCGAGTGGATCGCCTGCTCGCAACCGTCGGCGAATTCGAGAACCTCCTCGCCGAGGGCGCTTCGCCGGCGGCCAAGGGCGGTTCGCCGATGGCGGCCGGTGGTCCGCAGGTGCCGGCAGGCGATTCGCAAGTGCCGGCAAGTGGTTCGCCGAGGCCATCCGGCGATTCGCCTGTGCCGGCGGGCGGTTCGCTGGTGGCGGCGGGCGGTTCGCTGCTGTCGGCGGGCGGTTCGCTGAGTCTTCGTGAGGTGGTGAATCAGCTGGCGGAGCTTCGGGATCAGCGGTGGGGGGATGAGCTGGAGGCTGCCGATCGGCTGCTGATTCCTACGCCGAGCGATTGGTGGCCCGCTCGGGCGGCGGTCGCCAAGGTGGCGGAGACGCTGGCCGAGGCGGATCCGGCGAGTGGCGGTCTGCTGGCCCGCAGCCCGCTCGCTTTCGTCGCCCCGGAGGTCTGGTCCGCTCCCGCCGCGGACGCGGAGATCCCGGTTCGCGC
>NZ_DASRXP010000205.1:0-6806 GCF_035687465.1 Kribbella sp. | reverse complement strand
GCCGGTCTGAAGCGGATCGCCGTCGCCCTGGTGAGCACTGCCCTGCTCGCCAGTACTACGGCCTGTTCCAGCAACTCCAGCACCGGCAACGAAGCCAAAGAGACACAGGCCCCGATCGTGGAGCCTGTGACGACGCCGAGCACTACACCGGTGGCGCTGCCCGACCTCAACGCCTCCAACGTGGTGGCGGGCCTGTCCGGTGCCGGCTACAAGTGCGGCAACGACGGCACCTACGCCATCTGTACTGCGGGGCCGGTGGCGGTGTGGGTCCTCACGGGGACCCACAAGCGTCCGCCTGTGGTCTCACTGCATTCCGCGGGTCCTGCGCAGACGGCAACAGCCGCGATTGCCAAGGACCTGCCTCGGGTGCTGCAGGTCGCGCACATCTCCCAGTCATCGCAGATCACCAGCTGGTTCGGTCAGCAAGCGGGCAAGCCGGCCGCCCAGACCACCGCCGGTGACTGGCAGGTCGACTGGTCGGTCGAGGTGGACAGCGAGGAGCCCGGCGCCCACCTGAGCCTGATGGACAAACTCTGCAAGGCCAACTGCCAGGCCGAGTAGGGCTCTTGCGTCAGGAGTTGGAGGCGGAGGCGCCGGCGGTGACGCTGACGACGATCGCGGCGGTGACGGCTGCCTGCATGGCGTCGACGGCGGCCTTCACCGCGTCGGCCGCCCACGCGGACTCCGAGATCTCCTTCGCCCGGCGCTTCAGCGCCTTCTCGTCCACCGCGTCGGTGACGATCTTGGGCACCACCTTGAGTGCGTTCAGCAGCGCGATCAGCGACCCGATCCGCTAGTCCGGCTGGGTGCCGAGCTTCAGCACGTTCTCCAGCGCGCTCCGCACCTGCCCCTCGTGCCGCGCGTCCTTGGCCGGCCAGCGAGTGACCGGGAACAGCCCGAGCACCTTGCCCTCCTCCGCCTCGAGGATGCCCCGCTCAGCAAGCCGCGCCAGCACCTGATTCGGCGTAGGGGCGACTGTCTACTAAGGTAAGCCTTAGCTAACAGGATCGCCCGCTTGTGATGCCACCGGAAAGCAGAGACTCCGCCATGACCCGAGCACTGCCCCAGCAGCCGACCTTCCGGCGCTTCGCCGCCGGCGTCGGCACCCTCAGCCTCCGCCCGCTCGACCTCGACCGCGATGTGCCCGCCCTGCACAGCTGGGTCACCCAGCCGTACGCGCGTTACTGGGGCATGGTGAACGCCACGCTCGAGGACGTCCACAACGAGTACCTGCGGATCCAGCGGACCGATCACCACCGGGCGTTCCTCGGTGAGCACGACGGTCGGCCCGCCTTCCTGATGGAGCGCTACGGGCCCGCCGACGACGCCGTGGGCACCGTCTACGACCCGTCCCCGGGTGACATCGGCATGCACGTCTTGGTCGCTCCGGCTGAGCCTGGCCACCGGCTGCCGGGATTCACCGGGGCGGTGTTCGAGACGATCCTCGACTTCCTCTTCAGCGACCCGCTGGTGGATCGCGTGGTGGTCGAGCCGGACATCCGGAACACCAAGATCCAGGCCCTGAACGAGCGGATGGGCTTCCGCAAGCACAGCATCGTGCGCCTGCCGGACAAGCAGGCCTGGCTGAGCTTCTGCAGCCGCGACCAGTACGCCGAGGCCCGCTACCGGGCCGTCCACATGAACGAGGCAGGGTGACTATGACCGATCTGACCGCACACCTCCACCCGGACAGCTGGGCCGTTGCCAACCGCGCGCTGGTCCGCAAGGCGCTCGCGGAGTTCATCCACGAACGCCTCTTCGAACCAGTTGCCACCGGCAAGGGCTACCAGGTCTCCAGTGCCGAGAGCCAGTACTACTTCGAGGCTGGGCGCTACCCGCTGAACCACTGGGAAGTGGATCCGGCCAGCATCACCCGGACCCGTGACGGCGAGGAGGTTCCGGTCGACGGGCTGGACTTCATCACTGAGTTCCACCAGCAGCTCGGCATTGGTGCGGAGATGCTCCCGGTGTATCTCGAGGAGATCAGCAGCACGCTGGCGAGTACGGCGTACAAGCTGGCCAAGGCCGACCTCACGGCGAGCGACCTGGTCACCGCGGACTTCCAGACGATCGAGTCCGCGATGACAGAGGGCCACCCGTGCTTCGTGGCGAACAACGGGCGACTCGGGTTCGGCGTGGCGGACTACAGAGCCTTCGCGCCCGAGGCGGGTCAACCTGTTTGGCTCGCGTGGCTCGCAGTACACAAGGACCGTACGACGATCTCCCACAGCGAGACGATCACGTACGACGCGCTCCTGCGGGAGGAGCTCGGTACAGGAGTGCTGCAGCGCTTCGCGGAGCGGATCCGGGCGGCCGGAGCCAACCCGGCCGACTACCACTTCATGCCAGTGCATCCGTGGCAGTGGGAGAACAAGACGGCGATCACGTTCGCGGCGGACATCGCGCAGCGGCACATCATCTATGTCGGCACCAGCGACGACGACTACCAGGCGCAGCAGTCGATCCGGACCTTCTTCAACCGGTCCCACCCCGAGCGGCACTATGTGAAGACCGCACTGTCGGTGCTGAACATGGGGTTCATGCGCGGCCTGTCCCCGACGTACATGGAGAAGACCCCGGCCATCAACGACTGGGTGTACGGCCTGGTCGAGAACGACGTGGTCCTGAAGCGCTACGACTTCTCTGTACTCCGTGAGATCGCCGCGGCCGGCTACCACAACACGTACTACGAGGCGGCGACTCCCAAGACCTCGCCGTACCGGAAGATGCTGTCCGCGTTGTGGCGGGAGAGCCCGGTGGAGTCGCTAGCGCCCGACGAGCGACTGGCCACGATGGCGAGTCTGCTGCACGTCGACAGGCACGGCTCGTCGCTGGCGGCCGCGCTGATCCGGTCGTCGGGCCTGTCGGCATCGGCCTGGCTGCGGACCTACCTCGACGCCTACCTAGTACCGCTGCTGCACTGCTTCTACGCGTACGAGCTGGTCTTCATGCCGCACGGCGAGAACCTGATCCTCGTACTGCGTGACGACGTGCCGGTCCGGGTGATCATGAAGGACATCGCGGAGGAGATCGCCGTACTGAACCCGGCGACCGAACTCCCCGCGGATGCCGAGCGGATCCGGGCGACCGTGCCGGACGACGAGAAGCTGTTGTCCGTCTTCACCGACGTGTTCGACTGCATCTTCCGGTTCCTGTCACCGCTGCTCGACGCGGAGGGGCTGCTGTCGCCGGAGGAGTTCTGGTCCGTGGTGGAGTCGGCCGTGCGCGACTACCAGGCGGCGACCCCGGAACTGGCGGAGGCGTTCGCGAAGTACGACATCTTCGCGCCGGAGTTCGCGCTGTCCTGCCTGAACCGGCTGCAACTCCGCAACAACCAGAACATGGTCGACCTCACCGACGTGGGGAACTCCCTCCAGTTCGTCGGCACCCTCGAGAACCCGATCGCTCCCTGAACTTGACGGCTGTGGATAAGTCCCGCGGCGGTCCGCCCGTTTCCGCGATGCTTGACGGGTGATCGACAACCTGCGGACCCTGCGAAGACCTTCGCGCGACGGCCGGCGGTACGAGGTGGTCGACGGCAGGTTGCTGGTGACCGGTGTCCAAGGACCGCTTCACCACGCGGCTGTCGTCGGCCTGATGGTCAAGCTCAAACAAGCCTGCCCACCGGACCACCTGGTCGCCGTCGGCTCCCTGGACTTCCGCCCGACCCGCGGCCTCTCTCTCCGCCCCGACCTCCTCGTCTGCCGCTCCGCCGACGCGGGTCCCCAGTACGTCGAACACCCGCTCCTGCTGGCCGTCGAGGTCCTCTCGCCCTCCACCCGCACCACAGACGTAGTACTGAAACGCGCCCTCTACGAACAATCCGGCGTCCAGTCCTACTGGCTCCTGGACCCCCACAACCAAGAACTAACCGCCCTCGCCCTAACCCCCACCGGCTACACCTGCCAAGCAGTAATCCAAGGCAACGAAACCTTCACCACCACCCTCCCCTTCCCCATCCAGCTCACTCCAGCCGAGCTCACACCATGAGCCATCCGGGGCAGCACGGGGCAGATCTGGATCTGGCCTGTCGGGGTCGAGGCAACGTCAGAATGCTGGTCCGATGACCGAGAAGGAGGCACCATGGGAGCCGTGCTGACACTTGAGCCACGGGACTACACGCTGGCCGACCTCGACACGATTCCTGACGACGGGATGCAGCGCGAACTGGTCGACGGGATGCTCCTGGTGACACCTGCCCCCTTGGCGATCCATCAGCGGGCGGTGTTCAAACTCGGCTTCAAACTCCAGCTCGTCTGCCCTGACGACCTGGAAATCTTCAGCGCACCATTCCACTACAGACCCACCAGCGAGCGGTCTCTCCAGCCTGACCTGCTCGTGTGCCACCCAGAGGATGTCGGGGCGAGGTGGATCGAAAAGCCACTGCTGCTGGCCGTCGAAGTCCTTTCGCCTTCGACCCGGATGAAGGACCTGCTACTCAAGCGCGGCGTCTATGAACAGGCCGGAGTCGCCTCCTACTGGCTCTTCGATCCAGAGACCGAAGTGCTCACCGTCCTCGAACTGTCCGATGGAAGGTACGTCGAGCGAGCAATCGTCAAGGCCGACGACGTCTTCGAAGCTGAGCTTCCGTTCCCCGTCCGGATCGTACCGGCAGAGTTGGTCCGCCCCGCCAAGCGTTCAGCGGCCTGACCATTGTCAGGTAACCGGATCATCCCTGCTGAGCTGGTCCGCTGAGGCGGGTGCGGACGTGGGGTGGCATTACTAGGGTTTCGTCGGCTATCGCGGCGACGAAGGCGGCTGTGATCGGGTCTGGTTTGACGCGGGTGTAGACCGATAGCGGCCGGCGGACCTCGGGGTCGGCGCGGAGGACCACGCCTTCGAAGTGTGGGGGAATGACGTTGGCGGGGACGAGTCCGATGCCGAGGCCGGCGGCGACCAGGTTCAGGGCTGAGGTGCTTTGTTCGGTGCGAACGGAGACCTTGGGGCTGAAGCCGGCTGCGCGGCACGCCTGATCGAGGATGTCGGCCAGGCCGCTCGGCGAGGTGAAGTGCACCCAGTCGCAGTCGGCGAGGTCTGCCAGCCTGACCTTGGGCGGTTTGCTGTCCAGGTCAGTGTCGGCGCTCGCGACGATGACGAACTCCTCCACTCCGATCTCGCGCGCCGGCCCGTCCCAGGCTGCCGGTGTCGGGCCGACCGCGACATCCGCCTGGCCGGCCTCCATCGCCGCGATCAGGTCGTTGGTGTGCCGGAACTCGACCAGATGCGCCTGGAGCTCGGGGTACTGCTGACGCCAGATTCGCAGAGCTCCGGGCATCACTCCGACACTGATCGAGAACAGCGTGCCGATGTGCAGTTCGCCGGTCTCGACGCCGGAGGCCCTCCGCGCCGCACTACCGGTCCGCTCGGCGTGAGCAAGGCTTGCCCGCGCATGCGGCAGCGCCGTGCGGCCGGCCGGTGTCAGCCGCACTTGACGGGGCAGTCGTTCGAGCAGCGGACCGCCAAGCTCACGCTCGAGGGCCTGGATCTGGTGGGACAACCCCGGCTGGCTGACATGCAGCATCTGCGCGGCCCGCGTGAACGAGCCCTCGTCCACCACCGTCACGAAGTATTCCAACTGACGCAAGGTGATTGTCATGCACTCAGGTTATCGTAACCAGACTTTCTATCTGTTGGACTTGTGGATCTGCCGCGGGCAGGATCGATGTCAGTTCACCGATTCGGCGAACGTCGACCCAAGATCGAGCTGGAGTGGAGATGCGAGAACTCAGGCTGCTCTGCCTGCACGGGTACCACGGCAGCGCCGAAATCTTGCGCCGGCAGATGCGACCGCTGGTGCAGGACCTGGATGTCGGAGCCGACTTCGTCTTCGTGGACGCGCCGTCGCTCGCCCTTGGCGACTTCGGCTGGTGGCATCTCGACTTCCGAGGCTGGGAACGGACCCGGGACTGGGCCGTGGAGCTCTTCCAGCGGCAGCCGCACTTCGACGGAGTCTTCGGTTTCAGTCAGGGCGCGGCCCTCACCGCCCTCCTGGTCGGGATGCGCGCACCTGACGGTCGCGTCTCCGACGAGCAGCCGTTGTCGTTCGACTTCGCGATGATGGCGAGCGGGTTCCGCAGCGACTCCCCGCGGCATGCCGCGCTGTTCGCCGCGAAGCAGAGTTTCAGCCTGCCATCACTGCACCTGATCTCCCGGTCCGATCCGATCGTCGCTCCCGCCGATTCGCAAGCACTCGCGAGGCAGTTCGAAGCACCCGTCGTGCTGGACCATTCCAGCGGCCACGTCGTGCCCGGCACACCACCGATCCGAGCGGGAGTCGCGGACTTCCTGCAGCAGATGGCGGATCGCACCACCACAACCCATCCAGGAGTGAGCAGCAAATGAAACGCAGGATCATGATCTCCGCGGCGATCGCAGCCGTCGGCGTAACGCTGGCCGCCACGTCCGCCTACTCGGCAAGCGGCACGACAGCAGGTCAGGCAGGTCAGGCAGTCAGCGACACCGAAGCCCAGCAACAGTTCCTGCGGCACGGTCCGAACCCGTACCAGTACCTCCCGAAGGTCCCGTCGTTCAAGGTCACCAGCCAGACTGTACGGAAGGGCCGGCCGCTGCCGACACCCCAGCAGTCCGGCATCTTCGGAGTACCTGGTGGGAAGGACATCTCGCCGCAACTCTCCTGGTCCGGCTTCCCGACGCGGACGAAGAGCTTCGTCATCTCGATGTACGACCCGCAGGCGCCGACCGGAAGTGGCTTCTGGCACTGGGTGGTGGCCGACATCCCGGCCACGACGAAATCCCTGCCGCTGAACGCAGGTGCGCTCAACAGCACCGCCCTTCCGGCTGATGCG
>NZ_DASRXP010000204.1:0-4188 GCF_035687465.1 Kribbella sp. | reverse complement strand
GACAAGTTGCTGGCGGCGAACCCCGTCGACGGCCGGACGGACCTGAACGTCGGTGACCTGCTCGGCATCAAGCCCGGCGGCAACCCGCATCGCTGGTACTCGCCGACCGACGTCCACGCGGTGATCGAGAAGATCACCACCGACTACAAGGCTCTCGACCCGGCCGATGCCGCCGATTTCGACCAGCTGAAGACCACCTACGAGACCAAGACGCTCGCTCCTTACAACGACCTGATCGCGACCATCAAGACGAAATACGCCGGTACGCCGATCGGCGCCTCCGAGTCGATCGTCACCCCTCTCGCCGCCGGACTCGGACTCACAATGCTGACGCCCGAGTCGTTCCTGACCGCGATCAGCGAGGGCACCGACCCGACCGCCCAGGACAAGGCGACCATCGATCAGCAGATCGCCGGCAAGCAGATCAAGATCTATGTCTACAACAGCCAGAACGCCACCCCGGACGTACAGGCCCAGGTGAAGGCAGCGAAGGCCGCGGGCATCCCGGTAGCCACCGTCACCGAGACTCCGACCCCGGCCGGGGTGTCCTTCCAGGACTGGCAGGTCCGCCAACTCCAGGGCATCGAACAGGCTCTGGCCACAGCGAAATGAACTTCCTAGGACACGTTCGCGAGGCCGCAGTTGCCGACCGCGCATCGGTCGCCCCTGAACCACCAGCCGCCGTCGTTTCGTTGCGCGACGCCGCGGTCCGGGTCGGCGGCCGTACCTTGTGGTCGGGAGTCGATCTCGAGGTCGGTGCGGGCGAGTTCGTCGCGGTGCTCGGGCCGAACGGCGTCGGAAAGTCCACGCTGGTCAAGGTTCTGCTCGGCATGCTGCCGCCCGCCGCGGGCGTGGTACGGGTGCTGGGTGAGCGGCCTGGTGAGGCGGGGGAGCGGGTCGGCTACCTGCCGCAGCGGCGAAGCTTCGATGCGTCGCTGCGGATGCGCGGCGTCGACATCGTCCGGCTGGGCTGGGACGGCGATCGCTGGGGGATCCCCCTGCCTGGCCGGCAACGGAAGGCCGCCCGGGACCGGATCGCCGAGGTGATCGAGTTGGTCGGAGCATCGGCGTACGCGCACCGACCGATCGGTGAGTTGTCGGGCGGCGAGCAGCAGCGGCTTCTCATCGCGCAAGCCCTCGTACGCCGCCCCGAACTACTGCTGCTCGACGAGCCGTTGGACAGCCTCGACCTCCCCAACCAGGCAGCCGTGGCCGCGTTGGTCAGCCAGATTTGCAGGGACGAGGGAGTGACCGTGGTGATGGTCGCCCACGACGTCAACCCGATCCTGTCCCGCCTCGATCGCGTGGTCTACCTGGCGGAAGGCGGCGCGGTCGCGGGAGAGCCGGAAAACGTCATCACCTCCGAGATCCTGACCCGCCTCTACGGCACCCCGGTCGAGGTACTGCGAACTTCGGACGGCGGACTCGTGGTCGTCGGTCAGCCGGAAGCACCCGCACACCACACGGATCGGCACGCGGTGCAGCCGTGATCTCGCTGGTGGACGGCTACCCCGCCTGGTCGTGGAACCCGATCACCGACCTGCAGGAGATGTGGACCTACGCGTTCATGGTGAACGCCTTCCGGGCCGGCACGATCGTGGCCATCGCGGCCGCATTGATCGGCTGGTTCATGGTGTTGCGCCGGCAGACCTTCGCCGGTCACACCCTCGCCGTCGTCGGATTCCCCGGTGCCGCCGGAGCCGCCTTGATCGGCGTCAGCGCGACGTACGGGTACTTCGCTTTCTGTCTGGCGGCCGCACTGGTCATCGCCGCCATCCCGCGAGCCGGGCGGGCATCCGGTGGATCCGAGTCGGCGCTGATCGGCACAGTGCAGGCGTTCCTGCTGGCCTGCGGATTCCTGTTCACCGCTCTGTACAAGGGTTTGCTGGGTGGCGTCACCTCGCTGCTCTTCGGGAGCTTCCTGGGGATCACGACCACGCAGGTGTGGGTCTTGTTCTTCGTCGCGGTTGTCGTGCTCGGAGTCCTGGCGGTGATCGCGCGCCCGCTGCTGTTCGCCTCTGTCGATCCCGAGGTCGCCGCGGGGCGTGGGGTCCGGGTAGGCCTGCTGTCCACGGTGTTCATGGTTCTGCTCGGGGCTGCGGCGGCGGGAGCCAGTCAGATCACCGGTAGTTTGCTGGTCTTCGCTCTGCTGGTGATGCCCGCTGCCACTGCGCAAGCGATCACCGCCAAGCCTGTCGTGAGCCTTGCCCTGTCCGTCCTCTTCGCGCTCGCGGTGACCTGGCTCGGTCTGATCGCCGCCTACTTCTCGCCGTACCCGATCGGGTTCTACGTGGCCACTTTCGCCTTTGCCGGCTACCTTCTGGCGCGGCTCGGAAGACTGGTTGTCAGTCGTCTTCCACGGCTGCTGCCGACCGGAGTACCAGCATGATCTTGGCCACGGCGCTCGGGCAGCCGTTCTTCCAGCACGCGTTGCTGGCAGGAACGGCCATCGCCGCGGCGGCCGGCCTGACAGGCTACTTCCTCGTACTGCGTGCGCAGGTCTTCACCGGTGACGCACTCAGCCATGTCGCCTTCGCCGGCGCACTGGGTGCCTTGGCCTTCGGCTTCGACCTGCGTCTCGGGCTGTTCGCAGCGACGATCGCCGTCGCGCTGCTGCTCGGCACCCTCGGTAAGCGCGGCCGTCCGGACGACGTGGCGATCGGCAGTGTGTTCTCGTGGATCCTCGGACTCGGGGTCTTCTTCCTCACCCTCTACACCACCTCGCGCAGCGCGGTGAACGGGAGCGCGGGGGTCAACGTGCTCTTCGGATCCATCTTCGGTCTGTCCGCCGGACAAGCGTTGACCGCGGCGCTGGTGGCGGTCGGCGTCTGTGGCGTGATCCTCGCGATCGCCAGACCGTTGCTGTTCGCATCGGTCGACGAGGCAGTCGCCGCAGCCCGCGGAGTACCGGTGAGGGTCCTCGGCTTCGTCTTCCTGGCCGTGGTCGGGGCCTGCGCGGCAGTGGCTTCCCAAGCCGTGGGCTCACTACTGATCCTGGGCCTGCTCGCTGCCCCGGCAGGTGCCGCCCAGCGCCTGACCGACCGTCCATTCCGTGCTCTGTTCTTGTCCGCCGCCCTCGCGGTCGGGTCGATGTGGGCCGGCCTCACCCTCAGCTATGTAGTGCCCAAAGTCCCACCCAGCTTCGGCATCCTCGCCGTCGCCACCGCCGTGTACGCCGCAACCTTCGCCACCGGCATCCGTCGAAGAGACCCCGTCCCACTCCCCGGCTGATGCCGCACGGGAATAGAGTTGACATGTCAACTCGTTGCTCACGACATGGACAGCGCTTCAGCACCTCCCGAGTTCCCGCTCGTTCTCGGTCTCGACACCTTCGGCGATCTGATCCACGACGATCAGGACCGCCCCCTGTCCCAGGCCCAGACGATCCGGAACCTCGTCGAGCACGGCGTTCTCGCCGACCAGGTCGGGGTGGACTTCTACGGGATCGGCGAGCATCACACCGACGACTTCCCGTTGCCGGCCGCCGACGTGGTGCTCGCCACGATCGCCGGTCGCACCGGGAGGATCCGCCTCGGCTCCGCGGTCACCGTGCTGAGCTCGGACGATCCCGTCCGGGTGTTCCAGCGGTACTCGACCCTCAACGCCGTCTCCGGCGGCCGTGCCGAGGTCATTCTCGGGCGTGGGTCCAGCGTCGACTCGTTTCCGCTGTTCGGCTACGACCTGGCCGACTACGAGGACCTCTTCGAGGAGAAGACGAACCTCTTCGCCGAGTTGATGAAGGGCGGCCCGGTCACCTGGCAGGGCAAGACCCGGGCGTCGCTGCACGAGCAGAATGTCGTGCCGCATCTGGAGTCCGGTGCCTTCCCGACCTGGATCGGTGTCGGTGGCAGCCCGCAGTCGGTGATCCGGGCGGCGCAGTACGGATTCTCGCTGATGCTGGCGATCATCGGCGGATCACCCGCGCGGTTCGCCCCCTTCTCCGAGCTCTTCCGCCAGGCGCTTGAAAGCTTCGGCAAGCCGCTGCTGCCGGTCGGCGTGCACTCACCCGGCCACGTCGCAGCAACCGATGAGCAGGCCCTCGACGAGTTCTGGCCGCGCTACCTGGAGGTCATCCGCTCGGTCAGCAAGACCCGCGGCTTCGCCGTCCCGACCAAGGAGTCCTTCAGCTACGAGATCGGGCCACACGGTGCCCTGTACGTCGGGTCGCCGGAGACCGTCGCACGGAAG
>NZ_DASRXP010000203.1:0-21105 GCF_035687465.1 Kribbella sp. | reverse complement strand
CAGCGTTGCGGCGTACTCGATGGGGAAGGGCGCATTGCTGGCGCTTGTCCGGGCGATGGCGGTGGATCACGCTGCTGACGGTATCCGGGTCAACGCGGTGTGCCCGGGGTCCGTGGATACCCCGATGTTGCGCACGTCGGCGGCGGAGTTCGGCGGTGGGCGAACGACTGACGAGGTGATCGCGGAGTGGGGTCGGTCGCATCCGCTGGGCCGGGTGGCGACGCCGGCCGAGGTTGCTGATGTCATTCACTTTCTCGCCTCACCGGCCGCCGCCTTCATGACCGGGGCGGATGTGAAGGTCGACGGTGGACTGACCGCCCAGCTGGCCGTCGTCCTGCCTGAAGACAACCGACTGCCGGAGGACAACCGATGAAGATCGTCGACATCCGGGCGACGACTGTGACAGTGCCGCTCGAGGCGCCCCTGCGGCACAGCAACGGTGCGCATTGGGGGCGGTTCGTCCGGACCGTGGTCGAGGTCGAGGCCGACAACGGGCTGATCGGCCTGGGGGAGATGGGCGGCGGCGGTCAGAGCGCCGAGGACGCCGTCACCGCGTTGAAGCCCTACCTGCTCGGCCACGATCCGGCCCGCACCGAGGCCCTGCGCTGGATGCTCGCGAACCCCACCGCGAGCCTCTACAACAACCGCACCCAGCTGCTCGCGGCGGTGGAGTTCGCCTGCCTGGACCTGCAGGGCCGCGCCCTCGGCGTACCGGTCCACGAGCTGCTAGGCGGCAAGGTTCGCGACCGGGTCCCGTTCGCCAGCTACCTGTTCTTCCGGCACCCGGCCGAGGACGGCACCGGGGAGATCCGGAGTGCAGAGCAGCTTGTCGACCACGCCCGCACCCTGGTCGCGCAGTACGGGTTCAGTGTGCACAAGCTCAAGGGCGGCGTCTTCCAGCCCGACTACGAGCGCGAGTGCTACCGAGCGTTGGCCCGCGCGTTCCCCGGGCACCGCTTCCGGTTCGATCCGAACGGCGCTTTCGGGGTCGAGGAGGCGATCCGGTTCGCCCGGGGCATCGAGGATCTCGACAACGACTATCTCGAGGACCCGACCTGGGGGATGAACGGGATGCGCCGGGTCCGCGAGAAGACCTCGATCCCGCTGGCCACCAACACGGTGGTGGTCAACTTCGAGCAACTCGCCGCGAACGTCCGTGATCCCGCGGTCGACGTGATCCTGCTGGACACCACGTTCTGGGGCGGAATCCGGGCCTGCATCAAGGCTGCCGGGGTCTGCGAGACCTTCCAGCTCGGCGTCGCCGTGCACTCGTCCGGAGAGCTCGGAATCCAGCTGGCCACCATGCTGCACCTCGGCGCCGTCGTACCGAACCTCTCCTTCGCGGCCGACGCGCACTATCACCATCTGCGCGACGACATCATTGCCGGGGGCAAGCTCCCGTATGCCGGCGGCGCGATCGCCGTACCGGACGGACCGGGCCTCGGCGTCGACCTGGATCGCGACAAACTCGCCGAGTACGCCGAGCTGTTCCGCGAACTCGGCCCCTATCCCTACGACCGCGATCCGGCCCGACCGGGCTGGTACCCGCTGCTGCCGAACACCGACTGGGCCGACCCCACCGAAGCCGACCACACCGAAGGAGGGCGATGACCGTCATTCCCCGCAGTGCGGATCTCGCCAGTGACGTACTGACCCACACCTACGACGACATGTTCAACCCACCAGGGCTGACCAATTTCCTCGGCGCCGTGCAGGTCGACCTCGACGTGTTCGCGCTGCGCAGCATCAACTTCCCGCCGTACTCGCACGGCGACACCATCACCGGTCAGCTGTATGTCGACGGTCGGTTGGCGCGCTCGTACGGTGGCCAGGTGGAGGTCGTCTGGCGCCCGGACCACGTGGTTCGTAGTACTCGGATCGAGGGCCTCTCGTTCCGCACTACCACCGCCTGCGCACCGGATCGGCCCGCTGTCGTCGTACAGCTCGAGGTCGAGGGCGAACCTGGTCGCGAGGTGCGGATCGGGTTGGCGTTGGCCAGTACCGCGACCCGATCGCCGAACGCCTGGCTGCGCCACATGCCTCCTTCGGAGCCGAACACGCTGACTGCTCTCGACGACCGGCCCGCGCTGATCGGCACCGGCGAGTCCGGCAGCGCGGTAAGCCTGCAAGGCCTCGACGTACCGGGGGAGATCCACGGTCAGTCGATGCTAGAGGCAACAATTACCCTCGACGCCGCGGGCAAGGGCCGGCTCGGCTACGCCAACGTCCTCGCGGGTACCTCGGCCGAGGCTGTCGCAAACTACGACACCTGTATCGCGGACGTATCTGCGGTCATCGCGGCGGCCGAACGCCAATGGGACAAGGCCTTGGCGGATGCGTTCGATCCGGACAGCGACGGCTTCAGTGGATCGCTCCCGGTGCTCGAGACCTCGAACGAGGCACTCCGGAAGCTCTATTGGTGGGGCGTTCTCGGCGTGGTGTGGTTCCGCCGGGACAACCCGGCCAGCATGATCGGCCGGGCCTACGACACCCTGATGCCACGGCACTGGCAGACCACCACCTTCATCTGGGACTACAGCCTGTCGTCGCTGACGCATGCGCTGCTCGACCCGGTGCCGATGCGGCGGCACATCGAGCACTGGATCGACCTCGACACCCATGCGCACTTCGGTACCGAGTGGCTCACGGGTGCCCCGGTCGGCCAGTGGTACTCGGTCAACGACTTCGCGATGACCAGGTTGGTGCGGGACTACGTGAGGTTCACCGGGGACGAGGAGTTCCTCGCAGTACAGGCTGGGCGGGACGCTGCACGCAAGCCGGTGGGCGAGCACTTGCTCGACTGGGCTACGGCGTGGCGCGGGCTGCGGGAGGACCACGCGCTCGCGGACTACGGCGGCATCGACAACCTGCTCGAGTGCGTCAGCAGCTACGTCCACGAGGTGGCCAGCTTCAACGCGGCGAACGTCTGGTGCCTGCGCGTCGCCGCCGAGGTCGCGGAGCGTTCAGGTTCTACCGATCGGGCCGAACTGTTGCGCAAGGAAGCTGACGAGCAGGCCGGGCACGTCAACGAGCTCTATGTCGAAGGCGCGGGGTTCTGGCACGCCCGTCAGCCGGACGGCACGCTGCTGCCGGTGCGGCACTGCTACGACTTCAACATCATCGGTACGACGATGGCGGCCGACCTGTCGGAGATCCAGCGGACAGAGATGGTCGAGTTCTTCCAGCGAGAACTGCAGACGCCGAACTGGATGCGAGCACTTTCCCCGTACGACGCGGATGCCGCGTTCAGCGTGCGCCCCGACCACCAGTGGAACGGCGCCTACCCGGCCTGGCCCGCAGATGCCGCACGGGCGTTGTTCGCGATGGGCCGGGGCGACGTGGCGCTGGACTGGTTGCCTGGCTTGGCGAAAACGGCGAACCAAGGACCGTGCGGTCAAGCCCACTTCGTCGAGGAGGCAGTGCCGGCGATGGCCGGTGGTGCACGCAAGGCGCCGGCGCAGTTCCCGTATCTGATCGACTGGGCGTGCTCGTCCTCAGGCGCCTGGGTGAGCCTGGTCCTGGAAGGAGTCTTCGGCCTCGAGATCGACCTCGACGGCACAGTCCACGCCAACCCCCAGGTCGCGGCCCTCGACCCCGACGCCCGCCTCAGCGGCCTCCGGGTAGGCCCCCACACCTACGACGTCAGCGCCACCGGAGTTGTCCGCAAAGAGCACTAGCCAGGTCCGGTACAGGCAAGACACCCCCCGCCACGGCGGCGAAAACCCGCCTGATCATTCGCCCCCTTTTCACCCTCCAGCTCAGAATCTGCCGTCACCGTGGGCAGTTGGCGAGGGTGAAAAGGGGGCGAATGATCAGGCGGGTTGCCGGGGCTGCCCCCTTGGGGTTGTTTTGCCTGTTAAGGGGTGGTGGCGATGGCTTCGAGGAGGGACTCTTCGGCGCCGGCGAGGTGGCGGCGGAGTTCGTCGACCGCCTCGTCGAGATCGCCCTTCTCCAGCAGGCGGACGAGCTTGCGATGGGAGGCGACCTGCTGCTTCGCGTCCTGCCGGAGAGCGTCCACCCGCGCGAGCGCCAGCCTGGCCTCGCCGGTGATCGAATCGGCGGTCGCGATCAGCCGCGCGCTCCCGGTGAGTGCCACCAGGCTCCGGTGGATGGCGAGGTGCGTCTCCGTCATCGCCTCCGGATCGGCGCCATCCTTGGCCGTCGCGGCGAACTCGCGCATCGCCAGCCGGACCCGCTCGCGCGCGGATTCGTCAGCGTCGTACCAGGCTTTGATCCCGGCGGACTCGAGCACGAACCGGGCCTGGCAGATGTCGGCCACCGCGGCCGGGTGCAGGATCGCCACGCTGACGCCCTTGTTCGGCTCGCGGACGGCCAGGCCTTCGGTGACCAGCAGGGTCATCGCCTCGCGGACGGTACTGCGGGCCACGCCGAGCGCCTCGGCGAGCGGTTGCTCGCGCAACGGCGTACCGGGTTCCAGGTCGCCGGCGAAGAGGGCGGAGCGGAGCGCGTCGACGACCCGGTCCACCGTGGTCGAGCGATCCACCCGCAGCCGTTCGTACATGGGGCGATTCTCGTCCAGTCAGGGTCCGTTGTCGCGGGCGGCCCGCCGGACGTCCCGCTCGGGGGTCGTGAGCTGTGGATAACCCGCCGCATGGTGAGCCGGTTTTCGGGCAGTCTGTTCCCTGACATCAGCGGCCGCCCTCTCCCCCTGCCGCGCCGGGAGAGCCGCTGATCTCGCGAGGAGGAAGCCGTGGAAGGTAAGGCCCTGCCGATCCTCTCCGCAGTCGGCTTCTTCCTGGTGCTGCCGCTGCTGATCGTGCTGGCGATGCTGGCCACCTCGCTCGGCAGTATCGGCAACGCCGCGGACTGCCGGCCGACCGAAACCGGGGGCAAGGCCTTCGGCTGGCCGACCGAGAAGCACGACCCTGTGCAGGGCTGGGACGACAACGGTCCGGACGTGCACCTCGGGCTCGACTACGACGTGGCCGAGGGCAAGCCGGTGCTGGCGGCCGAGGACGGCAAGGTCGTCAGCACCTCTGGTGAGTGGATCAAGATCGAGCACGCCGACGGGGTCGAGACCTGGTACCAGTTCTTCCAGACCAAGAGCGTGCGGGTCGGCGCCACGGTCACCCGCGGCCAGCAGATCGGTACGTCCGGCACCGGCACCGAGGCGGTGCCTGGCAAGAGCGGGGCGCACCTGCACTTCGAACTGCGGATCCGCGAGGGCGAGACGAGCGGCCCGCTGACGCCGCAGGACCCGACCGACGAGATCGGCGAGGACGCGCAGACCTCGACGGCGTCGGGGTGCGGTTGTGGTGGCGGCGGTGGCCCGCTGGTCGGCGGCAACAACCAGGAGAAGGCGTTCAACTTCTTCGTCCAGAACGGCTACACCCAGCAGCAGGCTGCCGGTGTGGTCGGCAACATGATCCACGAGTCGCAGGTCGAGCCGACGCTGAAGAACGGCGACGCCCCGGGAACCGTCACGCACACGGCGGAGGCGGCCGGCGGTGACCTCGCCTGGGGCATCGTGCAGTGGTACAAACCCTCGAAGATGATCAACCCGTCGCGGCAGGCGGGGATCGATGACGCGACGATCGAGACGCTGGCCTATCAGCTCGAGTTTCTGAGAAAACAGCTCGACGGCACCGGGGCGGCTGCGGAGAAGGCTGCCGGCGACGCGCTCCGGGCGGCGAGGACGGTCGACGACGCCGCGTTCGCGTTCGCGTTCAAGTTCGAGCGCTTCACCACGAACCCGAACGATCCCGAGTTCGGGGACCGAAAGGCCACGGCGCGGGAGGTGCTGGAGACCTACGGCGACGGTACCGCGGCCGGTGAGGCGGGCGAGGCTGGTGCAGCGGGTGCTTGTACGGGCATTGTCGCGACCGCGGCCGCTCTCGCCTGGCACTCTCCGGGCCGGCATGACGGTGTCGCCAAGACCCTGGCGACGGACGCCTACCAGCAGGCGATGGGGCAGTACACCAACATCAGCGACAACGACCAGAACCCGTACACCGACTGCGGCGTCTTCGTGGCCACCGTGATGCGGATGAGTGGCGCCGACCCCGACTATCCCGCCCGCAGTACGCCGGTGCAGGAGGAGTATCTGCGCACCTCGGGGAAGTACGAGGTGTTCGACGACATCAACGACCTCGATCAGTTGCAACCCGGCGACATCATGATCGGCCCGGGACACACCTTCCTCTACATCGGTCCGCAGGAGGGTGACGACGGGAACACCTATGCGGCGGCGTCCGCGTCGTGGAACGGCCACCCGCCGGAGTTCGAGCCCGCCTACATCAACGACAACGGCAAGCACTTCGCAGCCGCGCGGCTGAAGAAGTAGGGAGTGGACCGATGCTGATGCAGAAGAAGGGCTTGCTGATCGGTGGAGCCGTCGTCACCGTGCTGCTCGTGCTGCTGGGCGGCTCCCTCGCCTTCCGCGGCGGACCGGTGTCCGAAGTCACGGTGCGATCGATCCCGGAGGATCTGACGCTGACTCTCGACGGCCACCAGATCGCGGCGAACGGCACCGTGAAGGTCAAGGAGGGAAGCCACACCCTGGTGGCGGAGCGGGACGGCTTCGAGGGTTCCACCCAGACGGTGGAAGTGAGTGGGGGCGATCCGCTCCGCGTGAAGATGTACCTGTACGCGAACGGGGATGCCGGGCGTGAGTGGGTGAAGGAGCATCCCGACCAGGCCCTCGAGGCCGAGGGTGAGGCCGGCAAGAGGTTCGACGAGCTGGGCGAGCTGCTGGCAGCGAAGTACCCGATCATCCAGGAGTTGCCCTACATCGGCCCCGGCTTCAAGGTGACCTACGGCTCCTCCCAGGCGGAGCCGGACAACTCCGAGAAGATCGCGCTCTACATCAAACTGCTCCGGCCGGAGGGTAAGGCGAAGGCGCTGGAGTGGATGAAGGGTCACGGTTACGACCCTGCGCAGTACGAGCTGATCTACACCAAGTAACACCTTTCCCGGCTGTGTTGACGCGGCCCGGGGGCGCCCTGCACACTGACTGATTGTCGGACAATCAGGGGATCTGTCAATGACGGATCCAGCGTGTAAGGGGTGGTTCATGGGTCAGTCGCTGGGGTGGGGTCGCCGCTATCTGATGGTCCGCCCGGACCACTTCCGGGTCGACTACGTGATCAATCCGTACATGTCGACGCAGCAGCAGCCCGACCCCGAGCTCACCCTGCGCCAGTGGGAGTCACTGCGCCAGGCGATCATCGCCGCGGGCGGCGAGGTGGAAGTCCTGGAGCAGCGGTCGGACTCGCCGGACATGGTCTACGCGATGAACCTGGGCCTCGCGACCAGCGACGGCCGGGCCATGCTGTCGCACATGCGGTTCGAGCCGAGGCGCAAGGAGTCGCTGACAGCCGCGAACTGGTTCACCGCGCACGGCTTCGAGCTGAGCCGGACCGGTGGGGACGGGGTCGGCCCGCACTTCGAGTCCGGGGACGCCTTCGTGTTCGGTGACAGCCTGGTGGTCGGCTACGGGCCGCGCACCGAGGAGGACGCACTCAAGCACCTCGCGACCGGGTGGAACATCCGCGTCCGCGGCCTGCGCATCACCCACGAGGGTATGTACCACCTCGACCTGCCGTTCTGCCCGATCGACAGCACCCACGCGCTGGTCTACCCACCCGCCTTCGACGCGCCGAGCCAGGCAGAACTGGCCGGCATCGTCCCGGACCCGATCGTCCTCACCGACGAGGAGGCCTTCGCCTTCACCGCCAACTCCCTGGTGGTCAACGACACCATCATCATGCCGTCGTGTTCTCCCCGCCTCCGGGACATCCTGACCGATCTGAACCTCCAGGTCGTCGTCCTGGACCTCACCGAGTTCCACAAGGCGGGCGGCTCGGCCCGCTGCCTCACCAATCCCCTCGACTTCGACGTGACCCACCTCTCCTCCCCCGGCGGTCAGGTCGTCCTCCCGGCCGGGTTCACCAGGGTGACCGCACCGGCTAGCCTGCGGGCATGACCCCTGACGACGAGGTCCGCTTTCGCTCCGCGCTGGACGACATCCCGGCTTACAAGCCGGGCAAGCCCCCGGAGCGCACGGACGGGAAACCGACCTACAAGCTGTCCAGCAACGAGAACCCGCACCCGCCGCTGCCCGGAGTACTTGCTGCCGCCGCCAAGGCCGCCGGCAGCATGAACCGCTATCCGGACATGGGTGCTCCCGACCTCCTGGAAGCCCTGTCCGACCGCTTCGGCGTACCGGAGAGCGACCTTGCCATCGGCACCGGTTCGGTCGCGGTGCTCTATCACCTCCTGCAGGCGGTCTGCGGTCCGGACGACGAGGTCGTCTACGCCTGGCGCTCGTTCGAGGCCTACCCGATCGCGGTCCAGCTGACCGGCGCCACCTCGGTCCAGGTCCCGCTGACTGAGGAAGCGCGGCACGACTTCAAGGCGATGGAAGCCGCCCTGACCGACCGGACCCGCGTCGTCCTCATCTGTACGCCGAACAATCCCACCGGACCCGTCGTACGCCGGGACGAACTGCTCGCCTTCCTCGAGGTGGTCCCGCGCAACGTGCTCGTCGTGCTGGACGAGGCTTACCGCGAGTTCGTCCGCGAGCCCGACACCGTCGACGGCGTCGAGATCTACCGGGACCGGCCGAACGTCGTGGTACTGCGGACCTTCTCCAAGGCCTACGGCCTGGCGGGATTCCGGATCGGCTTCGCGATCGCGCATCCGCCGGTGGTCGCCGCGATCCGCAAGTGCGCGCTGCCGTTCGGAGTCAGTGAGATCGCCCAGGCGGCTGCGGTCGCCTCGCTGCAAGCTGAGGATGAACTGCTCGAGCGAGTGGAGGCGCTGGTGGTCGAGCGGACCAGGGTGGTCGACGAACTGCGCAAGGCCGGCTGGAACGTCCCGGAGACGCACGCCAACTTCGTTTGGATGCCGCTCGGCGACGAGACCGTTGCGTTCACCGAAGCCGTGCAGGCCGAGGGCGTCTCGGTGCGGCCGTTCCCAGGCGAAGGAGCCCGGGTGACCATTGGCGAACGCGAGGCCAACGACCTCTTCCTCGAGGTCGCCGCCGCCTGGCTGCAGTGAAGAAGCCGGTTCACGCGGTGCGGACCTGAAGATGAGGAACCTGGTCTGGATCTCCGGGGCTTCGTCCGGGATCGGCGCCGCGCTCGCTGCGGCGATCCCGTTCCCGGATGCCCGAGTGATCGACCTGTCGCGGCGTGGTGGCGTCGTGGAACACTTCCCGGCGGACCTGTCCGATCCGGCCGACTGGGTCCGGGTCGAGCAGCACTTCGCCTCCGAACTGGCCGGCTTCGAGGGCGATCGGGTCGTCTTCATCCACAACGCGGGCACGATCGTCCCGATCGGCCCCGCAGCGACTGTGGATCCCGAGGCCTACACCCGCGCAGTACTGCTGAACTCCGCGGCGCCGCAGGTCCTCGGACGCGCCTTCCTCCGCGCGGCAGCCGACCTGAACTGCGAGCGGCACCTGGTGATGCTGTCCTCAGGTGCCGCGACCAAGCCCTATCCAGGTTGGTCGCACTACAACGCCGGCAAGGCAGCAGTCGAACAGTGGGTCCGTACTACGGGCGCGGAGTCGAACGGTTGCAGGGTCATCGCCGTCGCGCCGGGAGTCGTCGACACCGCCATGCAGCACGAGATCCGCTCGGTCGACGAGCAGGCGTTCCCGGCCGTCGACCGCTTCCGCGAACTCCAGCGAACCGGCGGCCTGATCACCCCGGAGCAAGCCGCCCGCGGCATCTGGTCGCTCCTGGACCGCCCGCTCGCCAGCGGCACCACCCTCGACCTCCGGAGTCTGTGAAGCCAGGGCTGACCGCAGTGGGCACAGAGAAACGGCACCGGGAAGTAGTGAGGCTTGCTTCCCGATGCCGTTCCGATGGTGCATCCGGTTCAATCGCCCCACCGAGGCGACTGGGTCCGGGTCCTTACATCACTGACCAGGGAGGGTCAGTTGTTCTGCGCGGACTCCTGCTCGCAGGTCTTCAGCGAGTCGGTGGAGTTGCCGTCGTTGCCGAGGCCCAGAATGCCGGTGAGGTCGCTGATCGGCACGTTGCCGCCGACACCGTTGACCGGGACCTCGTTGTGGCAGACCTGGAACGGACCGACGTTGTTCTCGGAGACCGAGACCAGGCCGTCGTCACCAACGCGGTAGAACTTGCCCTTACCGTCGTTGTTCTGCTTGCTGTCCTGCTCGCAGGTCTTGACGGCGGTCGCGCTGTTGCCGTCGTTGAACAGGCCAACGATGCCCGTGATGTCAGTGACGGGCACGTTGCCGCCGACACCGTTGACCGGCACGAAGTTGTGGCAGGCCTGGAACGGACCGACGTTGTTGTCGTCGATGGCAACGAGGCTGCCGTTGTCCTTGACCCAGTACCACTTCTTGTCCTTGGCGTCGCCGTAGCCGCCCTTGCTGGCCAGCGAGGCCGCGTCAGCCAGGCCGCTGGTGGCCTTGGTGGCGTCGGTGGCGCCGGAGTCCGTGAGCATGTTCGCGGACACGACGGTGGCCAGGCCCAGCGTGGCAACGGTCGCCACTGCCGCTGCAGCGGCGATCTTGCGTGTTACCTGCATTATGCGAGGTTTCCTTTCGGGTTTGACGGATTCGTCTTAGTGGTAACGACGCCTGATGGGGGCGGTTACAAATTTCTTCGACGACTTTTCCGGTCCGGCAGGAATCACGCTCGGGCTGTAGCGGAACTGTGACAAATGTCGTTGACATGACAGGAAAACGGTCCTGACCAGGCAACTTGCGGATAACTGTACGGGCAGCGGACTCCGTTCGACCACACTGCGGAACCCATTGCCAGGACCCGTAACCGATCGCGAACTTCCTCGTTGTCTGATCGCGGGAGACGGATGGACCCGTTGATTCGATGGATATTTCGGCTGGCTCGGTGGCTGCCGAATGGCGATACCACGATGACGCGGAATGTCGTCGCACTATTGTCGGAGTTTCGCGCCGTGTTTTTTCGGGGCAGGGCGCGACCGGCAACTATGGACCCGCTGCCGCGCGCATCGGCAGCGGTGGGAGACCCGGGCACCCCATGGGAGCCCGGGTTCTTCCTTTTCCGCGGCCCGCTGGTTCCGGGTCTGGTCAGGCCCTGCGGCGGCGTTCGGCGCTGACCACCAGCGCGACGCCGAGGACGACGACCGCGCCGCCGAGCAGGATCTTCGGGGTGACGTGCTCGTCGAGGATCAGCCAGCCGAGGAACACCGCGACCACGGGGTTCACGTAGGCGTAGGTGCCGATCAACGAGATCGGGGCGTTGGCCAGCAGGTACGAGTAGGCGGAGTACGCGAGCAGCGAGCCGAACACGACCAGGTAGGCGAGGGCGATCCACCCCTTCGCCTCGACCTCTCCGAGGTGGAGCCGTCCGGGCTCACCGCGCAGTACGCCGATCAGGACCATCGCGGCACCGCCGATGGCCATCTCATAGAGAGTGGCCACGAGTGGGTCCTTCGGCAGACCCAGACGCGGGGAGAAGCGGGAGCCGACCGCCCAACTGATCGTGCCGAACACCAGGATGAGCACTGAGAGCGGCTTGGCGCTGGTGTCGCCACCGGAGAGCGCGAGCAGCGCGGCGCCGGCGAATCCGATCAGTACCCCGAGCCAGGTCAGCGCGCGGGGGCGTTCGCCGCTGCCGACCCGGAGCAGCATCAGCCACAGCGGGACCGCGGCGATCAGCAGGGCGGCGAGTCCGGAGGGCACGGTCTGTTCGGCGATCGCGACCGCGCCGTTGCCGAAGGCGAGAAGTAGGAGCCCGACGACCGCCGAGCCGAGCAGTTCCCGGCCGGTGACGCGCAGGCGCCCCGCGCCCGAGCGGAGCGCGAGGAATCCGGCCAGCAGGACAGCCGCGACCAGGAACCGGGCCGACATCCCGAGCATCGGCGGGATCTCCGCGTCCACCACCACCCGGATCGCCAGGTAGGTCGAGCCCCAGACCACGTAGACGACGGCCAGTGCCGACCAGATCATCGCTGCCGACGCCTGCCGGCTCCCGGTCTCGGGCAGTACTACGGGCGCGGGTGCGGCGGCCATCGATCATCCCCTCGGGCGTGTCATGGGCGTAATGCAAGAACGATGCTGACACTAGTCCTCTGAGCGATCCGGCCACAAGCAGTTATTCGGCCAGTGGACCGACCAGATCCAGCCACGAGGACAAAGAAGGAACGCGGTAGGGCAGAGGGGTGTGAGGCGAGGGGTGTTCATGCGGTGGACAGGCGGTGGCTACCGGAGCGGGTGAGGGTGTGCGGCAGGCCGTGACCGAGTGGTCCGGCATGTGTGAGGAGGAACGGATGCGCAGTGCAGGTGTCCTGATCAGCGGTCTTCTGGTCGCTGCCGCGGGTGTGTCCCCAGCCGTCGCGGTCGGTGGACAGCAGTTGGCGGAGGTGCATGCCGTCGCCGAGACGGCTCCCAACTGGGATGACGAAGCCGGCGGCGACGCCAACGCGGACGACCCGGCGATCTGGGTGCGGCCGGATCGGCCGTCGGCGAGCGTGGTCCTCGGGACGCTGAAGAACGGCGGCCTGACCGTGTTCGACCTCAGCGGGAAGGAACTCCAGCACATCGCGACGCCGCCGGCTCCCACGCCCGACGCCGAGGCCGGCCGGTTCAACAACGTGGACCTCGTCACCGGTACGTCCGTCGACGGCCGGCGCCGGGATCTCGCCGTCGTCACCGACCGAGGCCTCGACAAGCTCCGCGTGTACTCCGTGGACCAGCGCGGCGCCGACGCCGGCGGCAAGGTGCTCACCGACCTCACCAGCCCGGCCGCGCCGCTCGTCTTCAGCAAGAGCGCCGACGAGGTGCAGGACCAGCGCACGGCGTACGGCGTGGCCACCCTCCAGCTGGGCGGGCAGACGATCGTCGCCGTCACCCGTCGCAGCGAGACCCGGATCGGCCTGTTCCGCCTGATCCCGGACGGGCACGGCAAGATCAGCTACCGCCCGATCCGCACCCTCGATTTTCCCGCCACTTTCCGGCTCCGCGACGGCAAGACCTGGTCGCCGTGCGAGGAGCCGGGCGACCGCCCGCAGTTCGAGGGCATGGTCTTCGACCGGACAACGGCGACCCTGTACGCCGCCCAGGAGGATGTCGGCATCTGGCGCGTTCCCCTGGTCGGCCGGTCCGAGTTGGTCGAGAAGGTTCGCGAATTCGGCGGGCCTGCGGCGTACGACCCGGAGACCGAGGAGTGCGCTCCGACCGGACCGGCCGGCCCCGACGCCGGGAAGCACCTCAGCGCGGACGCTGAAGGCCTCACGATCGCCTACAAGCACGGCGTACGGACTCTGTACGCGTCGAGCCAAGGTGACTCCACCTTCGCCGCCTATCGCGTCGATGCGCACGGCCTGAGCTACCGCGCCGGGTTCCGGATCAGCGACGGATCGGCGGCGGACGGCGTACAGCACAGTGATGGAGCCGCGGTCACCACTCAGCCGCTGGGAGCACGGTTCCCGCACGGGTTGCTCGCTGTGCATGACGGTGAGAACACACCCGGTGACGGCGAGCGGGAGGGGACCAATTTCAAACTGGTCCGGCTCGAGCAGGTGCCCTAATCGGTACGGAGCTGTGACACATATCGCTTGGATCTCATGGCCGGTGTCATAACGCCAGGAATCAGGCGCGGCCACGAGGGTTGGGGCGACCACTGGGTGGACTGGTGTCTCAGCTTGAGACGGGTCCCGGTACCGGCGTACAAGTCCGCGTCCAGACAGTTAGCGGATCAGTAACGCTCTGGGTACGGTGTCCGGCAAGATGGGCAGTGATACCAGTGAGGAGGTTCACTGCCTAGCAGTGTGCATCAACCCTGGATCCACGCGGTCCTGCCTGCGAAGCCTCACCCGGCTGGTTGGGCCGGGACCCGTGCAACGTTGCGGTCGCGGCGATCCCGCGCTCGAACCCGAGGAGTGCATGTGAGTGAGTCGGTGCCGGGCATTGCCCCGGAAGTGTTCGCGCCCGTCGAGGCGCCGGTCAGTCCCCCACAGGCCTCCGAGGAGGTCGAGTTCGTCCAGTTGCTGACGCCCGAAGGTGAGCGCGTCGAGCACCCGGACTACTCGTTCGACCTCGATGACGAGGTGATCAAGGGGTTCTACCGGGATATGACGCTGGTCCGCCGGATCGATACCGAGGCGACCGCGCTGCAGCGCCAGGGTGAGCTCGGCATCTGGGCCTCCCTGCTCGGTCAGGAGGCCGCGCAGATCGGCTCCGGCCGCGCGCTGAACAAGAAGGACATGGTCTTCCCGACCTACCGCGAGCACGGCGTCGCGTGGTGCCAGGGCGTGGACCCGCTCAATCTGCTCGGCCTGTTCCGTGGCGTCGACCAGGGCGCCTGGGACCCGCGGGACAACAACTTCCACCTGTACACGATCGTGATCGGCGCCCAGACGCTGCACGCCACCGGGTATGCGATGGGCCAGCAGCGCGACCACGCGGTCGGCGACCCCGACAACGGCGAGGCCACCATCGCCTACTTCGGCGACGGCGCCAGCAGCCAGGGTGACGTGAACGAGGCCTTCATCTACGCCTCGGTGTTCAACGCCCCGGTCGTCTTCTTCTGCCAGAACAACCAGTGGGCGATCTCCGAGCCGATCGACCGGCAGACCCGGATCCCGCTGTACCAGCGCGCCGCCGGCTTCGGCTTCCCCGGCGTGCGGGTCGACGGCAACGACGTACTCGCCACCTATGCGGTCACCCAGCAGGCGCTCAAGCGGGCCCGCGAGGGCAGCGGCCCGACGCTGGTCGAGGCCTACACCTACCGGATGGGCGCGCACACCACCTCCGACGACCCGACCAAGTACCGGCTGTCCGAGGACCTGGAGTACTGGAAGCTCAAGGATCCGATCGAGCGGGTGAAGGCGTACCTGGCCCGCGAGTCCGGGGTCGCCCACGAGTTCTTCGACCAGATCGAGGCCGAGGCGGACGAGATCGCCGCCCGGCTCCGCGAGGGCTGTCTGTCGATGCCCGACCCGACGCTGACCGACTTCTTCCAGCACGCGTACGTCGACCAGACCCCGCAACTGGTGGAGCAGCAGGCGCAGTACGCCGCCTATGCGGCCTCTTTTGAAGGGGAGCACTGAGATGGCGAAGATCAGCCTTGGCAAGGGCATCAACATGGGCCTGCGCGCGGCGATGGAGAACGATCCCAAGGTCATCATCATGGGCGAGGACATCGGCAAGCTCGGCGGGGTCTTCCGGGTCACCGAGGGTCTGCAGAAGGACTTCGGCGAGGACCGGGTGATCGACACCCCGCTGGCCGAGTCCGGCATCATCGGCACCGCGGTCGGCCTCGCGCTGCGCGGCTACCGGCCGGTCTGCGAGATCCAGTTCGACGGGTTCGTCTTCCCGGCGTACGACCAGATCATCAACCAGGTCGCCAAGATGCACTACCGGTCGATGGGCAAGCTGACGATGCCGATCGTGATCCGGATCCCGTTCGGCGGCGGCATCGGCGCGGTCGAGCACCACTCGGAGTCCCCGGAGACGCTGTTCGCGCACGTGGCCGGCCTCAAGGTGGTCGCCTGCAGCGATCCTGTCGACGCCTACTGGATGATCCAGCAGGCCATCTCCGGCGACGACCCGGTGGTGTTCTTCGAGCCGAAGCGCCGCTACCACGAGAAGGCGGAGCTGGACGAGAACACGCCCCCGGCGTACCCGCTGCACCAGGCCAAGGTGGTCCGCGAGGGCACCGACGCCACGCTGTTCTGCTACGGCCCGATGGTGAAGACCTGCCTGCAGGCGGCCGAGGCCGCCCTCGAGGACGGTCGCAATCTGGAGGTCGTGGACCTGCGGTCGATCGCGCCGCTGGACCTGCCGACCATCTTCGCCTCGGTGAAGAAGACCCGCCGCGCGGTCGTGGTGCACGAGGCGCCGCTGTCCCTCGGCCCGGGCTCCGAGCTCGCCGCCCGGGTGACCGAGGAATGCTTCTACCACCTGGAAGCGCCCGTCCTGCGGGTCGCCGGGTACGACACCCCCTACCCGCCCTCGCGGATGGAGGAGGAGTACCTGCCCGACCTGGACCGGGTGCTCGAAGGTGTCGACCGGGTGATGGGGTACTGATGGGGATCCAGCAGTTCCGCCTCCCGGATGTGGGAGAAGGCCTGGTCGAGGCCGAGATCGTCAGCTGGAAGGTCAAGGTCGGCGACACGGTCAAGCTGAACGACACCATCGTCGAGATCGAGACCGCCAAGTCGCTGGTCGAGCTGCCGGTGCCGTTCGCCGGCGTGGTCACCGAACTCCTGGTGGCCGAGGGCGAGACGGTCGATGTCGGCACGCCGATCATCTCGGTGCAGACCGCCGAAGCCACGCCAGGCGACCTCGCTCCTTCGGCCGCTGGCACTGGCGCCGAAGACATGGTCCCGTCGCTCCCCGACGGCGAGGAGATCGAAGCCGGCAAGATCGGCGGCGCAGCCCCTGGCGGCCGCACCGCAGTACTCGTCGGCTACGGCCCCAAAACCACCGAACCCAAACGCCGCCCCCGCAAGGGCGGTTCTCCGGTGGCGGCACAACCTGAAGTCGTACCAGCGCCGGTAGTCGCCGCACCAGAACCTTCTGTTGCCAAGAGCAATGAAATTTCAGGATCCGTGCATGTGCTGGCGAAGCCGCCGGTGCGGAAGTTGGCCAAGGATCTGGGGGTTGAGCTTGCGGCGGTGACTGCTAGCGGGCCTGGTGGGGTTATCACCAGGGCTGATGTCGAGGGGTATTCGGCGCCGCCGGTGAGTGCGGCTGGTCATATTGCTGCGGCAGCTCCGGTGGCTTCGGGGCTGGGTGATACCAGGATTCCGATCAAGGGTGTGCAGAAGGTGATGGCTCAGGCGATGGTGGCCAGTGCCTTCACCGCTCCGCATGTGACCGAGTGGATCACCGTCGACGTCAGCGCCACGATGGACCTGGTCGAGCGGCTGAAGAACGACAAGGCGTTCCGCGACCTCCGGGTCTCACCGCTGCTGATCGTGGCGAAGGCAGTCACGCTGGCGGCCCGCCGTACGCCGATCATCAACGCGGCGTGGGACGAGGCCGCACAGGAGATCGTGCTCAAGGGCTCGGTCAACCTCGGCATCGCCGCGGCCACTCCGCGCGGGCTGATCGTGCCGAACATCAAGGGCGCGGAGTCGCTCACGCTGCCCGACCTGTGTGCGGCGCTGAACAACCTGGTCGCGGTAGCCCGTGAGGGCAAGACCCAGCCGGCCGACCAGGCGGGTGGTTCGTTCACGATCACCAACGTGGGCGTGTTCGGGGTCGACGCCGGGACGCCGATCATCAACCCGGGTGAAGCCGCGATCCTCGCGTTCGGCGCGGTCCGCAAGCAGCCGTGGGTGGTGGACGACGAGATCGTGCCCCGCTGGATCACCACCCTGGCGCTGTCCTTCGACCACCGCCTGATCGACGGCGAGAAGGGCTCCACCTTCCTCGCCGACGTAGCCGCCATCCTCGAGGACCCCGCCCGAGCCTTGATGTTCTGACCTACCGCTTCAACGGACAGCCCGGGCGAGACCATCGCCCGGGCTTTCTTGCGTCCACCCCTAGGAACTCGGTGGTGGGGGCGTCGGGGCTGGGGGAGGGTGGTCGGGTGGGTGTCTTGGTTGCGGTGCTCGGGGCGGCGGTGCTGCATGCGGTTTGGAATGCGGTGGCGCATGCGGTTCCGGATCGGGCGGGCGGATTCGCCCTCCTCGCGTTGTCGTCCGGGGTGTGTGGATCCGTCGCGGTTGCGGTGACGGGATTGCCGCCCGCCCACGCATGGCCGTACATCATCGCCTCGGTATTACTTCACCTCGCGTACTACGGCGGCCTGCTGGCGTCGTACCAGCTCGGGCAGTTCAGCCAGGTCTATCCGCTCGCGCGCGGGACCTCGCCCTGGGTGGTTGCCGTGGTGGCGATCGTGGTGCTGCACCAGCGACCCGTGCCCTTGGAACTAGCCGGAGTACTGCTGATCTCGGCCGGGCTGATCGGGCTCGTACTGGTCGGCGGGCGTCCCTCACGGCGACAGGCCCCGGCCCTGCTTGCCGCGTTCGGGACCGGGCTGATGATCGCGGCGTACACCGTGGTCGATGGAGTCGCGGTCCACAAGATCGACCTGGCGACGTACATCGGCTGGGTCTTCATGCTGCAAGGGTTCATCGTGCCGCTGCTAGTCCTGTGGTGGCGCGGTCCGGGCTTCCTCCGGCAAGACAGGAGTGCGATGTACGCCGGACTCGGTGGCGGCCTGGTTTCGCTAGCGGCGTACGGACTGGTGCTCTGGGCGCAGACGCGCGGCACGCTGGCGTCGATCGCCGCGTTGCGGGAGACCAGCATCATCTTCGGCGCGATCATCGGCGCGCTCTTCTTCGGAGAACGCTTCGGCCCGAAACGCGCGCTCGCCGGGAGCGTGGTCGTCGCCGGGATCGTCCTGATCAACCTGGCGTAGCGACGGGGCCCGAAAAGGGAGACAGGGGGTCCCGGGCGGGGGACCCCCTGGCTCAGTTCCTGATCACCAGAAGCGCTTGACGGCGTCCAGTGAGTCGGCGATGCCTTCACCGTAGAAGGCGTTGTTGGCGGTGGTGCCGGTGCACCGTGCATCCGGGGTGGTGGTCGGGCACGCGGTGTCGTCAGCCTGCTGGCGCAGCGCCTTCTCCAGGTCGCGCGGACCCCACCACGGGTGGGTCGACTTCATCAGTGCGGCGACACCCGCGACGTGCGGCGACGCCATCGAGGTGCCGCTCATGGTGCCGTAGCCGCCACCTGGCAGCGTCGACAGGATGCTGCTGCCCGGAGCCGCGACGTCGATCTTGTTCAGGCCGAAGTTCGAGAAGCTGCTCCGGGCCTTCGTCTGGGTGGTGCTCGCCACCGTGATCACGCCGGGGAGCTCGGTCGGCATGTCCAGGCAGCCGTTGTTGATCGGCCGGGTCACCGGGGTGGTGTCGTTCGGGCTGCTGTCGTCCGTGGTCTTGTTGGCCAGGTCGTAGTTCGCGTTACCGGCGGCCGCGACCGAGAGGACGCCGCGCTTGCTGGCGAAGTCGTAGGCCCGGCGGACCGACTCCTGGACCGCGCCCTGGTCGCCGTTGTCCTTGCACCAGAATTCCCACGGGTCGATGAAGTAGCTGTGGTTCGTGACGTCCATGTGGTGCTCGGCCGCCCAGATGATCCCGCAGATCGAGTACTCCGGGTAGATGAACCCGTCGTCGTTCACGACCTTCACCGAGGCGATCTTCACGCCCGGCGCGACCCCGACGATGCCGATGCCGTTGCGGGCAGCGGCGATCGTGCCGGCCACGTGGGTGCCGTGGCTGCTGGTGGTCGGCCGCCACGCGCCCGGGGTGGTGTCCGGGACGCCGTTGCCGACACAGTTCACCGAGTTCTTCGCGTCGAAGTTCGGCGCGAGGTCCGGGTGGGTGTCGTCGACGCCGCTGTCGTTGACGCCGACGAGGACGCGGCGCGAGCCGTCGGTGATCTTGTGGGCCTGGTCCGCCTTGATCTGGACCATGTCCCACTGCTTGGCCTCGTCCGGATCCGGGGCCACAGTGGCCTCACCCGCGGCGAGGCCCTTGGTCTGGGCGGTCTTCGCGGTGGAACCGACCGGGCCTTCGCTGACGGCAGCGGTCCGGGTGGCGCCGACCGACTGGACCTCCCGGCCGTTCTTGCCGGCGCGGACGTCGGTGCGGAAGGCGGAGTTCGTCGACTGGGCGATGACTACGCCGATCTGGCTGTACGACTCCACGACGGTGCCGCCGGCCGCCTCGACGGCCTTCTCGACCTTCTTCACGTGGGACTTGTCGGCCTTCGTGTTCACCACGTAGTTCATCAGCAGGCCTGGCTCGGCCGCGGCGGTTGAGGACGCTGCGGGCGCGGCCGGGGCGGCCTGGGCGGATGTAGCGGCGCCGACGGCTGTGATGGCGAGCGCCGTCACGGCCAGGCCGGCACTGAGCCGACGGGTACGGGAGCTTCGGGACACACTCTCTCCTCGGGAACTGGCGATGGGACGGGAACGCTGCACGCGACTCTAGAGGTCAATCCGCCGCCGGTCGTCCCGAACCCCGAGACACACGGGAAACCCTGCAGCCGCTGTCACTCAAAGTCCCCACCCTCACCCAGAGCAACCACCCCCAGTACTACGAACGCCCAGGTGCGGTCACTGGGTCGTGTCCTGGAGCTTCTGGCGGACCTCTTCGGCGAGGGGGTGGTGCATGCTGTCGAGGATGTCGAGCGCTCGGGTCCACTCGGGGATCGCCTCGGGCAGGCGGCCGGCGGCCAGCAGCGCGTCGCCGAGCCGGCTCCGCACCAGCCCTTCGTAGTACCGGTCGCCGTTGCGCAGGTAGAGCTCGGCCGACCGGCGGTACTCGGTCGCGGCATCGTCGGGCCGGTTGTTGAGCAGTGCGATGTACGCCAGGCTGTCCAGGGTCGCCGCCACGTTGGCGACATCGTTCAACGGTTCCAGCCGCTGCAACGCCTCTTGGCAGTAGGACGTCGCCTCCTCGTACCGCTCGAGAAGCGCCAGCTCCCAGCCGACCGAGTTGAGGCAGTTGGCGATGCCGAGCTCGTAGCCGATCGACCTGTAGAGCTCCAGAGCACGCATGCTGTACGTCAGCGCCTCCTCGTACCGTCCCATCCGCGTGGAGGCATCGCCCAACTGCCGGTTTCCGAGTGCCTCGCCCGACAGATCACCGACCTCCTGTGCACGCGCCACGGTCAGCCGGGCCCAGTCCATGGCCTCATCGAGGTTGTTCAGCCGGACGTTGGACGCGCTCAGCCCGCGCAGCGCTCGCATCTCGGCCGCCGGGTCGCCCACCGACCTCGTTGCCGCGTACGCGAGCCGCATGACTTCGAGCCACTCCTGCCAATGCCCGCGGTAGTTCAGGTAGCCGTTCAGGAAGTCCGCGAACTGGTAGGCATACAGCTCGTCCTCGCGGTCGCCGGCGACCGTCTTGGTGACGGCGAGCAGGACCTGCCGCTCGGCATCGAGCCAGGCGTAGGCCGCCGGCTCGTCGTCCAGAGGCTGCATCGGAACCGAGGGATGCCTGGGCGTCGCCGTGAGGTCCCCGTACAGCTCGAGCCTTCTGGCGGCGGCCTCGCCAGTCAGCAAGTAGTGGTCCAAGACCCGCTCGTACGCCGTTCGGTCCGCCGGCTGGGGATCGTCCTGGGCCAGCTCCATGGCGTAGACGTGGAGTAGGTCATGCAAGGTG
>NZ_DASRXP010000202.1:0-13643 GCF_035687465.1 Kribbella sp. | reverse complement strand
CGCGGAGAGGGCGGACAGCCGCCTATTAAGGTGGGCATGCCCGGGAGTGACATCGACGGAACAGAGGAAGTACGCGGTGACTGAGTCGACCATCATCTACACCCACACGGACGAGGCCCCGGCCCTGGCCACCTATTCGTTCCTGCCGGTGATCCAGGCGTATGCCGCACAGGCCGGCGTCGGCGTGGAGACCCGGGACATCTCGCTGGCCGGGCGGATCATCGCCGTCTTCGGCGACCACCTGACCGAGGCCCAGCGGAGCCCGGACGCGCTCGCCGAGCTCGGTGAGCTGGCCAAGACCCCGGCCGCGAACATCATCAAGCTGCCCAACGTCTCCGCCTCGATCCCCCAGCTCAAGGCCGCCATCGCGGAACTGCAGAGCCAGGGGTACGCGCTGCCGGAGTACCCGGACGAGCCGAAGACCGACGCCGAGCGGGAGATCCGCACCCGGTACGACAGCACCAAGGGCTCCGCCGTGAACCCGGTCCTGCGGGAGGGCAACTCCGACCGCCGCGCGCCCGCCTCGGTGAAGAACTACGTCCGGACCCACCCGCACCGGATGGGCGCCTGGACGCCGGAGTCGAAGACCAACGTCGCCACCATGGGCGCGAACGACTTCCGCTCGACCGAGAAGTCGACCGTGATCGAGGCCGACGGCACGCTCCGGATCGAGTTCGTCGGCGCGGACGGCGAGACCACCGTGCTGCGGGAGTCGATCCCGGTGCTGACCGGCGAGGTCGTCGACGCCTCCGTAATGCACGTCGCCGCGCTGCGCGAGTTCCTCACCGCCCAGCTGGCCCGGGCGAAGGCCGACGACGTGCTGTTCTCGGTCCACCTGAAGGCCACCATGATGAAGGTGTCCGACCCGATCGTGTTCGGGCACGCGGTCCGCGCGTTCTTCCCGAAGACCTTCGAGCAGTACGGCGAGACGCTGGCCGCGGCCGGGCTGTCCCCGAACGACGGGCTCGGCGGGATCTTCACCGGGCTGGCCGCACTGCCCGACGGCGACGCGATCAGGGCCTCGTTCGACGCGGAACTGGCCGAAGGCCCGGCGCTGGCGATGGTGGATTCCGACAAGGGCATCACCAACCTGCACGTGCCGTCCGACGTGATCGTGGACGCCTCGATGCCGGCGATGATCCGTTCCTCCGGTCACATGTGGGGTGCGGACGGCCAGGAGCACGACACCCTCGCAGTACTGCCGGACAGCAGCTACGCCGGGATCTACCAGGTCGTCATCGACGACTGCCGGGCGAACGGCGCCTTCGACCCCGCGACGATGGGCTCGGTCCCGAACGTCGGGCTGATGGCGCAGAAGGCCGAGGAGTACGGCAGCCACGACAAGACGTTCGAGCTCGCGGCGGCCGGCACGGTCCGGCTGGTCGATGCCGACGGCAACGTAGTACTGGAGCAGGAGGTCGCACCCGGCGATATCTTCCGCGCCTGCCAGACCAAGGACGCGGCGATCCGCGACTGGGTCAAGCTGGCCGTCACCCGCGCCCGGGCCACCGGCGACCCGGCCGTGTTCTGGCTGGACGAGACCCGCGCGCACGACGCGAAACTGATTGCGAAGGTCAACGAGTATCTGACCGAGTACGACACCGACGGCCTGGAGCTGAAGATCCTGGCGCCTGTGGACGCGATCAAGTTCTCGCTGGAGCGGATCCGGCGGGGTGAGGACACCATCTCCGTGACCGGCAACGTGCTGCGCGACTACCTGACCGACCTGTTCCCGATCCTGGAGCTGGGCACCAGCGCGAAGATGCTGTCGATCGTCCCGCTGATGGCCGGTGGCGGTCTGTTCGAGACCGGTGCGGGTGGCTCGGCGCCGAAGCACGTGCAGCAACTGGTCAAGGAGGACTACCTGCGCTGGGACAGCCTCGGCGAGTTCTTCGCCCTGGCCGCCAGCTTCGAGCACCTGGCCCAGACGACCGGCAACGCCCGCGCCCAGGTCCTCGCGGACACCCTGGACCGTGCGACCGCGACGTTCCTCAACGAGGACAAGTCCCCCACCCGCAAGGTCGGCGGCATCGACAACCGCGGCAGCCACTTCTACCTGTCCCTGTACTGGGCGCAGGAGCTGGCGAAGCAGACCGACGACGCCGAACTGGCCAAGGCCTTCAGTCCCCTGGCCGAGACGCTCGCCGCCAACGAGCAGACCATCGTCGGGGAACTGCTCGCCGTGCAGGGCAACCCGGTCGACCTCGGCGGCTACTACCAGCCCGACCCGGCCAAGGCCGCGGCCGTGATGCGCCCGTCGAAGACCTGGAACGACGCCCTGGCTTCACTGAGCTGACGAAACCCTGAGGCGCCCGGTGACCGGGCGCCTCAGGGCCAGTTGTCGCCGGCCTCCAGGCGGAGGCGTAGTAGATCCACCAGGGCGATGGATTCGCCGTCGCGCGCCCCGACGCCGACGACAAGTGGCGGGTCGGACGGCACTATTCGCAGGCCGAGCAGACGGGCCTTCAGGCTGGCGGGAGTGCCGAGGATGTAGTAGTTGCCGTCAGCATCCAAACCGATCGACCGGTTACGGCGGAGATACCACCCGACTATGTCGGTCCGATAGCTCGTGCCCGATCCCACCACCGGCGCCCGCAGCGGCTCCGGCTTCACCCCCGCTGCCTTCAGCTTGAGGACGAACTCGGCCAACTGCGCCCGGGCTTGCTCGGTCTCGGCCGCCTTCCGGCGTTCGAGGGCAGCAGCCTGAATAGCGGACGCCTCCCGCCGTCTCTCCTGCCAACTCGGCTCATCATCCACTCCTCCACCCTATTTCAGGGCGGCGGGCAGGGGTTCCGCATGGACGATCTGGAGCGAACTGACAGCGCGGGTCAGTACGACATACAGACGCTGGAGGCCACGTGGTTCGGCCGCCACGATCCGGGCTGGTTCAGCCACCACCACAGCGTCGAACTCCAGGCCCTTCGCGAGGGTCGCCGGAACGCAGACCAGTCGCGACGTGTCCATCTCGTCCTCGGTCGCGCCGAGGAGCGCGGGCTGCAGACCCGCGGCGACGAGCGCGTCGTACAGGTCCGAGACCTGCTCGTCCGCGGCGATGAGTGCGACCGAGCCCTCGCCGGCGAGCGCGGTCCTGCAGGTAGCGACGAGTGTGTCCGGGAGCGAGCTCTCATCGGTCTGGACGATGGACAGCGCATCGGCGACCGTCCGGACTCCGCGCGGTACGCCGAGGGTGGGTGCGATCTGGGGCAGCAACTTCGCCGCGAAGTCGATGATCTGGTCCGGTACGCGGAACCCTCGATCGAGCTCGGCCACGACAGCGTCCGACTTGTCGAGATGGTCAAGCACCCGATCCCACGAGCCCGCCGCCCACGGAGTGGTTGCCTGAGCCAGGTCACCGAGGACCGTTGCCGAGCCGGTGCGACAACGCCGGCCCAGCGCGCGCAACTGCATGGCCGACAGGTCCTGCGCCTCATCCAGGACGAGATGGCCGAGTGAGCCGGTACGGCGTTCGATCAGGTCCTCGAGTTCGTCGAGCAACACGGTGTCGGCCTCCGACCACTTCGCCGACTTCCAGGACCGCGGCGGCTTGCTCCACAGCAGTGCTGCGCGTTCGTCGGCTGTGAACTCGCCGGCCTGCGCCAGGAAGTCGGGGTCGGAGAACAGCCGGAACAACACCTGTTCGGGGACCACCCGGGGCCAGACCGCGTTGAGCAGCTCCTTCACGGGCGTCGAGCGGGCCACGGCGTTCTGCACGCGGTCGTCCGGCGAATCACCGTGCCGCTCCATCTGGACCAGTACTGCGTGGGCGATCCGCTGCGCGAGCGCATTCCGTCCCGGGTTGTATCTCGTTGACTCACGGAGCGCGGCCACAATGTCCGTGACCTCGTAATCGTGCACCCGATAGCGCCTGGATCCCTTGCTGTAAAGGATTCCGCTCGTCGGTGGGATCACGGCTGACCAGAGCGCGCGCCGCAGTACCAGCGCCATCCGGGCATCACCCTTGAGCCGCGCGGCCTCTGGTTCGTCCGCCGCCACGGCGGGCTCGCTGATCAGCTCGTCGATGGTGATCTGCCGTACGTCGACCTCGCCGAGGGCCGGGAGAACCTTGCGGATGTAGGAAAGGAACGAGCGGTTCGGCCCGACGATCACCACACCGCCACGACTCAGCCGATCCCGTTCGGTGTAGAGCAGGTACGCCACGCGGTGCAGGCCGACTGCCGTCTTCCCGGTCCCCGGCGCGCCCTGCACGCAGACGGACGGATGCAGCGGCGCCCGGACCAGATCGTCCTGCTCCGGCTGGATCGTGGCCACGATGTCGCGCATCGGCCCGGTGCGCGGGCGTTCGATCTCGGAGCGCAGGAACGCATCGGCCTGATCGGAGGCGACGGCTCCGACCAGCGGCTCGTCCTCGAATCCGGTCAGCTCCGCGGCATCGGAGAAGCCGTAGCGACGCCGCAGTACGACGTGCTGCCGATCGCTCGCGGTCGCTCGATAGAACGGGACCGACACTCGCGCGCGCCAGTCGATCACGAGCGGAACGCCGTTGCCGTCGTGAACGTGCCGACGGCCGATGTGGATCCGGTCGGTCCCCTCGATGGTGCCGCGCTCGTAGTCGAGCAGCCCGAAGAACAGCGGCACATCCGGCAGGTCGACCAGGGCCAGCACGCGTTGCTGGTGGGCGCTGGCATTGGCCTCGTTGGTGAAGCGTTCGTCGTTGTCCTCGCTGCCGATCACCTGGACTTCGCGGACCAGGACGTCGGCGTGCATCCGGGCCAGGGCCGCGTGGGCCTCGGCGAGGAAGGCCCGCTCGGTTTCGAGATCGGGGGAAGGGACAAGTGCGGATTCGACCATGGGAAAGAGCCTCGACTCGCGGTGGGAGGTGGACGAAACGACGGACTGTGGCGATCAACAGGGTCCCGCCCCGGAGAGATTCATCCGGTTCGATTCGATCCTTCACGCAATGCTGAAAAGGCAGGCCGGGGACGCTACCAGCGTCCCCGGCAACCCGCCACCGATTTATTCGCCCGCACCGCGCCCGACGAGGTGTTGCCACGCATGGTCGAGGCCGGCGGCGATGCACCCTGCCACGACGGTCTCGGTGCCGAGCACGCTCGCCCTCACGTCCGGCAGCACCGGTGCAAGCAGGCGCAACTGCTCGACGACGGCCTCAAGGAACCCCGGTGCTTGCCCGATGCCACCACCCAACACGATCAACTCGGGGTCGACGACCGTGATGACGGTGCACACCGCCTTGGCGACCAGGAGCGCCTCTTCGGCCACGATCTCGGCCGCGACCGAATCGCCACCGGCAGCGGCCGCGAACACCTTCTCGGCGGACGACGCACGTCGGAGACCTGCGCGCCTGGCGGCTCTGACTACGGCCGCCGCCGAGGCCGACGCGTCGAAACTCCCCCGCTTGCGAGCATCCCGCGCATCACTACCGCTGCCTTCGGCGAAAGGCAGGTAGCCGATCTCCCCGGCCACCCCGTGAAAGCCGTGCCGGAGCTTGCCGTCAATCACCAGGCCCATGCCGATACCGGTACCGACGGACACGAACGCGAAGCTCTCGACGTCGCGTCCATGCCCGTGCACGCGTTCGGCCAACGCGGCGGCATCCACGTCGTTCTCGATCATCAACGTCGGCCCGAACTCGTCGCGCAGTGTCGCCAGCACGGCAGGGGAATCCCAGGAAAGGCGTCCGGTCAGCGTCAGGGCATCGAGCTTCGGTACGTACACACCTGGGCTCCCGACCACGGTCTGGGTGACCTGCGAGGCGGTGATGCCGGCGTCACTCACCAACCTCGTCGCGAGGCCGACCAACTCCTGGACCCGGGCCATCGCATCCATGGCCTTCGTGTGCACGCTCAGCCGGGTGCGCACGGTGCCGGCCAGATCGGCGACCGCACCGCGCAGGAACTCCCGCCCGACGTCCAGCCCGAGGATGAACCCGGCGTCCGGCCGCACCTCGTACAGGATCGGGGCCGGCCCGGGGCCACCCGTCCGCTGCCCGGTCGCGTGCACGAGCCCGGCCCGCTCGATCGCGGCGAGCGCCGCGGAGACCGTGGGTTTCGACAGACCGGAGAGTCTGGCCAGTTCCGTCCTCGAGATCGGCCCCGACCTCCGGATGTGCTCCAGCATCACCTGCTCGTTGATCGCACGGATCAGTTGGGGGCGGGCCGCGGACGCGCCACCGGCGACAACCGTCACGTCGATCTCCCTTGCGTCGCAAACTCTTCACACCGTCGTCACACCAAGACCTTGTGCCGACCGGGATTGTTAAGTTAGTTTCCTAACGATTCTATTGGTCGGCGCGAGGAGCTGCCACCCCCATGATGCGTTCGTCGGTCGTCCTCGGTCTCGACTTCGGCGGGACGAAGATCGCCGCCGCGGTCGGCGAGCTGTCCGGTCAGCGTCTCGGCGCCACGACCGTCGACAGCCTGCCCGAGGCCGGAGCCGAAGCGGCGATGGCTCGCGGGCTGTCCGCGGCCCGCGCCCTGCTGGCGGACGTCGCTCCCGGCCGGGAGCTCGCGGCGGTGGGCGCGGCCACCCTCGGCATCCCGTACGACGACCGGGTCGAGCTCGCGCCGACTTTTCCAGGCTGGGGCGAGCTCGCCTTCGGACAGCTGGTGCGGGAAGCCTTCCCCGGCGTCCCCGTCCGTCTTGGTACCGACGTGAAGGCGGCCGCCGCTGCCGAACTGCGCTGGGGAGCGCTGGCCGGCTGCGATCCGGGCATCTATCTCAACCTGGGCACGGGTCTGGCGGCGGCGATCGTTGCCGGCGGCACCGTGATCTCCGGGGCGCACGGGGCGTCCGGTGAGATCGGCTACAACCTCCGGACCGCCGCGGACGTATGGATCGACCCGGCGGAGCGCACGATCCTCGAGGACCTCGTCAGCGGTCAGGCTCTCGAGGTGACCGGCAGTGCTCGCCTCGGCCGAAGGGTGACGGCCGCTGACGTCTTCGCGTCGCCCCAGCCCGACGCGGCCGCGCTCACCGACGAGTTCAACCGCGAACTGGCGATGCATGTCGCCAACCTCGCCATCGCCATCGACCCGGTGCGGATCGTCGTCGGCGGCGGCCTGGTCGGTTCGTGGGACCGGATCGCACCTGAGCTACGACGGGCGCTGGACGCGGCCGTCCCCTACCCACCCGAACTGATGGTGGCCCGCTTTCCCTCGGACGCGCCGCTGGTCGGCGCGCTCGCCCTGGGCGTCGAGGCCGCCGGGCTCGTCCCGACCATGCAAGACATCGAGTACTGAGAGGCAGAAAAAATGAGGGCCATCAAGCATGTCGCCGTCACCGTGGTAGCGGTCTGCGTACTGGCCGCGGGATGTGGCGGGGGCGACAAACCGATCGGCAGCGCGACCTCCAGCAATCCCCAGGCGTCGACCAGCACCAGCGGCGGCGGCGGGGCGTACAAGAAGGGTGGCACCGTCACGATCGCCAACGTGGGCGGGCAGACCTGGCCGTGCCAGTTCAACCCGTTCAACCCGGCGGTCAACCAGGTGGCCCTCGGCTTCGTCTACGAGCCGCTGACCTTCGTCAACGTGCTGAAGGCCGGTGCCACCACGCCCATGCTGGCCAGCGCCTTCACCTGGTCGCCGACGAAGGACTCGATCGTCTTCACCATCCGCTCGGGCGTGAAGTGGAGCGACGGGAAACCGTTCAGCGCCGACGACGTGGTCTACACGTTCAACCTGATGAAGCAGCAGCCGGCCCTCGACCTGTACTCGCTGTGGACCGGCGCCGGCCTGACCAGTGTCACCGCGGCCGGTGACAAGGTCACGCTGAAGTTCAAGGCAGCGGCCGAGCCGTACTTCTTCAACTTCGCGAACCAGGTCGGCATCGTGCCCAAGCACATCTGGTCCACCGGTGAGGCAGCGTCCAAGCCGGCCACCTGGGCGAACCCGAAACCGGTCGGCACCGGGGCGTTCACGGTCCAGTCCTGCACCAGCAACAACATCTCCTACGTTGCCAACGGCAGCTACTGGCAGCCGGGCAAGCCGTACCTCGAGAAGGTCCAGTACCCCGCGTACCTGGACAACAACCCGGCCAACCTCGACCTGGCCAGCGGCAAGGCGCAGTGGGGCGGTCAGTACATCCCGAACATCGACAACTTCTACAAGTCCAAGTCGCCGGAGAACAACTACTGGTTCCCGCCGACCGCGAACGTCGCGATCTACCCGAACCTCGACCCGTCGCACAAGGCGACCAGTACGCTCGCCGTCCGGCAGGCGATCGCCTACGCACTCGACCGGGAACAGATCTCCAAGATCGGTGAGAGCGGCTACCAGCCGGCCGCGAACCAGACCGGTGTGGTCACGCCGACCTTCGACAAGTACTTCGACAAGGCCGCGCTGACGGCCGCCGGCTACGACAAGCCGAACCCGGACAAGGCCAAGCAGCTGCTGGAGAGCGCCGGCTACTCGTCGTCCAACCCGCTCAAACTCGACATCATCACGATCACTGGCTACACCGACTGGGACGCCTCCCTGGCAGTCGTCAAGCAGCAGCTCGCCGCAGTCGGGATCGAGCTGTCCATCCAGGATCTGCAGCAGCAATCGTTCAACCAGAAGCTGTTCACCGGTGACTACGACCTGGCCTACTACAGCCAGTCCGGCGGGCCCACGCCGTACTACGAGCTGCGGCAACTGCTGTACTCGAAGAACTCCGCGCCGATCGGCCAGCAGGCCAGCAGCAACTACGTCCGGTACAACAACCCGGCCGTGGACAAGGCCTTCGACGCGTACGCCAGTGCCGACGACGCGACCCAGGTCAAGCTGATCAAGGAGATCGGAGCGGCGATGATCAAGGACGTGCCGCTCATCCCGACCACCGAGTCGGTCGACTGGTACCAGTACAACACCAAGGACATCGAGGGCTGGCCGACGCAGGACAACCCGTACGCCCAGCCTGCGCCGTACAACATCCCCGACGTCGGGCAGGTGCTGACGAACCTGTACTCCAAGTCGGCCCAGAAGTAAGGAAGGCATGAGATTCCTGCTGCGGCGCCTCGGGTTCTTCGTGATCACTCTCTGGGCGGCCATGACGCTGAACTTCTTCATCCCGCGGATGATGCCCGGCAGTCCGGAGGAGGCGCTGCGGCAGCGGATCAGCAAGGGCGGCGTGGTCGTCACACCGGAGCAGTTGCGGACGGTGCTGGCCGAGTTCGGCTTCGACCCGGACAAGAACATCCTGCTCCAGTACGGCGAGTACCTGAAGGCGATGGTCACCGGGCACTGGGGGGTGTCGATCGGCGGCAGCCTCGGTACCCCGGTGACCACTCTGATCGGTGACGCGTTGCCGTGGACCCTCGGCCTCGTCGGTCTCTCGACCGTCCTCGCGTTCGCGCTCGGCACCCTGATCGGCACGATCTCCGGCTGGCGGCGCGGTGGCCTGATCGACGGGATCGTGCCGCCGGTCTTCATCGTCACCTCGGCGCTGCCGTACTTCCTGGTGGCGCTGGTGCTGATCTCGTTGTTTGCGATGGGCAACAATCCGGTCCTGCCCAACGACTTCAACTACCAGCAGGGACTGACGCCCGGCTTCAACGCCGAGTTCATCCTCAGTGTGATCAAACACGGCATCCTGCCGGCCGGCACCATCCTGATCACCGCGGTCGGCGGCTGGATCCTGACCATGCGCAACAACATGCTCACGACGCTGGCCGAGGACTACGTCCGGATGGCCCGGGCCAAGGGCATCCCGAACCGGAAGATCATGTTCGGGTACGCCGGCCGGAACGCGTTCCTGCCCAACCTGTCCGGCTTCGCGATGTCGCTCGGCTTCGTCATCTCGGGCACGATCCTGGTCGAGTACGTGTTCAACTACCCCGGCCTGGGCTACATGTTCTACAACGCCACGGTGAGCACGGACTACCCACTGCTGCAGGCGTTGTTCCTGCTCGTGACGCTGGCCGTGCTCATCTGTGTCCTGCTCTGCGACTTCGCGGTATTCCTGCTCGACCCACGCGCCCGGACGAAGGGGTAGTCGATGAGTGCGATCGTCGCCGGCACCGCAGCGCCGGCCCCCAGTGCGGCCCGCCGTCCCCGGGGCGGCCTGTTCCGGGCCATCCTGCACAACCGCAAGGCCATGCTGGGGGCTGTCCTCCTGCTCCTGTTCATCCTGCTCGCCGCGTTCCCACACCTCTTTGTCCCTTGGCTGCACGGCGACCCGCGGGCGATCGGCGACATGCCACTGCAGCATCCGTCGGGCAAGCACTGGCTCGGCACCACGGGTCTCGGCCAGGACGTGTACGCCCAGCTGATCTACAGCACGCGGGAATCGCTGATCATCGCGGTCGTCGCGGGTCTCGGCGCGACCATCCTGTCGGTCCTCATCGGCGTCTCGGCCGCCTATCTGGGCGGGTTCGCCGACGACGTGCTGTCGATGCTGACGGACATCTTCCTGGTGCTCCCGGCGTTCCCGCTGATCATCGTGCTCGCGACGTACGCGGGCAAAGGCAACCTCACCGTCATCATCATCACGCTGATCGTCACCGGCTGGTCCTACGGCGCCCGGCAGTTGCGCGCGCAGGCGCTGTCCCTGCGCAACCGTGATTTCCTCGAGTCGGCCCGGGTCCGGGGTGAGCGCCGGTCGTACATCATCGTGGTCGAGATGCTGCCGACGATGACCTCCCTCATCGTCGCGAACTTCCTCGGCGCCGCCCTGTACTCCGTCCTGACCGCCGCCGGCCTGCAGTTCCTCGGCCTCGGCGATCCCAACTCGCTGAGCTGGGGCACGATGCTCTACTGGGCGCAGAACCAGGGCGCCCTGGTGAACGGTCTGCCCGCCTGGGCGCTGTCGCCGGGCGTGGCGGTCGCGCTGCTCGGTGTTTCCTTTGCCCTGCTCAACTACGCGTTCGACGAGATCAGCAACCCCGCGCTGCGGCCGGTTCGGAGGCGACGTGCCAGATCAGCCCGTTCTTGAGGTCCGCGGTCTCACCGTCGCCTACGACACCGGGGATCATCCTGTCGTCGCGGTCGACCAGGTGGATCTCGACGTCCATCCCGGTGAGTTCGTCGGGGTGGTCGGCGAGTCAGGCTGCGGCAAGTCGACGCTGTTGTTCGCCATCGCCCAGTTGCTGAGTCCACCGGCCGCCATCACCGCCGGAAGCGTGCTGTTCCAGGGCCAGAACCTCGTCGCCATGAGCGAGAAGAAGCTGGCCGCCTTACGCTGGCGCGACTTCTCCGTGGTGATGCAGAGCGCGATGAACGCCCTCAACCCTGTGATGAGCATCGGTAGTCAGTTCCGGGACGCGATCAGAGCCCACGACGAACCGGTGGCAGACGACCGCCCGGCCGAAGTACTGCGCCTGGTCGGCATCGATCCGATCCACCTCAAAAGCTATCCGCACCAGCTCAGCGGCGGGATGCGGCAACGGGCCATGATCGCGATGGCCCTGCTGTTCACCCCCGACCTGATCATCATGGACGAGCCGACCTCGGCCCTCGACGTCGTGGCCCAGCGGTCCCTGATGGTGCAGATCAAGGAACTGCAGCGGCAACTCGGCTTCGCGGTCGTCTTCGTCACCCACGACATGTCGCTGATCAGCCACTTCTCCGACCAGTTGATGGTGATGTACGCCGGCCAGGTGATGGAACTGGGAGCCACCCGTGCGGTCTTCGATCATCCGGCGCATCCCTACAGCAAAGGGCTGCTCGACGCGTTCCCCTCGATCCGCGGACCGAAGGTACCGCTGACCGGGATTCCCGGCAGCCCGCCAGATCTCGCCCACCCGCCGAGCGGCTGCCGCTTCCATCCGCGCTGCCCGGTAGCGTTCGCCGACTGCTCGAAGGTCGAGCCCGAGCTCTATCAGGTCGGATCCGTGCAGGCACGCTGCCTGCTGCACGCTCCACCCGACGCGGCAACGACAGCGACAGCCGTCCAGGACGTGACATCATGACCGACCTCAGTGTCGAGAAGCTCCCGGAGGCGGCCGCACCGACCGCACCGCTCCTGGAAACCAAAGACCTGACCCGCCATTTCCGGGTCGGCCGCGGCTTCTCCGCCAAGTTGCTGCATGCCGCCGACGACGTCAACATCACGATCGATCAGCAGCAGATCGTAGCGCTCGCGGGAGAGAGCGGCAGCGGCAAGAGCACCATCGCCCGCCTGCTCGCGGGCGTCTACAAACCGACGAGCGGCGAGATCTACTACCAGGGCCGGGCCTTGTCGAGCCTGCGATCGCGCCGGGACCAGCTCGCCTACCGCAGCGACGTACCGATGGTCTTCCAGGATCCGTTCAGCTCCCTCAATCCCGCCTTCCGGGTCTCCCACGGCATCCTGCGCAGCCTGAAGCTGCACGGCGGCCACCTCACCCGCGAGCAGCGGAACGAGGAAGCCGAGCGAGTCGTCGAAGCGGTCGGCCTGTCCCCCGCCGGCGACATCATGCACCGCTACCCCTACGAGCTCAGCGGCGGTCAACGGCAACGCATCGGTTTCGCCCAGGCCCTTGCGCACAAGCCCAAGCTGATCCTGGCCGACGAGCCGGTCTCGATGCTCGACGTGTCGATCCGCATCGGCCTGCTCAACCTGATGGCAGAACTGCGCAGCTCGGCCGGGGTGTCGTTCCTCTACATCACCCACGACATCGCGAGCGCGCGCTACGTCGCCGACCAACTGCTCATCATGTACGCCGGTCACATCGTCGAATCCGGCCCGACAGAATCAGTACTGGCCAACCCCAAACACCCCTACACCGACCTGTTGCTCGGAGCAGTGCCCGATCCACGAGCGCCACTCACCGTCGGCGTCGAAGGCGACACCGGCGAACCGCCGAAGGTCATCGACCCGACACCTGGCTGCCGCTTCCGCTGGCGCTGCCCCCTCGTCGTCGACGAGTGCCACCACATCACCCCCACCCTCCGCCGCCTCGGCGAAGGCCACGAAGCCGCCTGCCACGTCGCCCAACCCGACCCCGGCTTCCTGTCCTCGCAACCAACCAACCCTGCCCCACCCAAGAAGGGATAGCGCTCGAGCACGACTCCACGAGCCAGCCGTGTTTGGACCGCTTCGGCCGTCGCATCCGTGCAGGTTGGTGCGTTAGGCATGGGTGCGATTGGTTCGCCTCGACCACTGGCATCAATACAGGCTGGTGGATGACGCGCGTGGATGATCGCCCGGAGCCGTACGTGGATGATCGCCCGGCGCCGTAGGAGCCACCTCCCCCAGTGCACCCGTCCGCCCGCCGAGTCTGCTGACCGGGACCCGACGGCCGCCTTGGTGCCACCAGATACCTGGTAAGCCGCGGTCGGCGCCACCACACGAGTCGTCGGGGCTCCATGGTCGTACGTACGACTCGTCCTCCAGGTCGCCGCTCGCGAGTCGCTGCTCACGATTCACCGGTCTCCTCCCTGCCGGCGTCCTCGCCGGGCTCCTCGCCGCGTTCGTTGCCAGGTTTGTTGCCGGATTCCTCGCCGAGTTCGTTGCCGGGCTCCTCGCCGCATTCGTTGCCGGGCTCGTTGTCGGGTTCCTCGCCGGGCTCCTCGCGGGGTTCGTTGTCCGGTTCCTCGCCGGGTTTGTTGTCGGGTTCGTTGGTGGGGTCGTTGGTGGGGTCGTTGGTGGTGGTGATGGGGTGGGTGCCGGTGTGGTCGACGCGGAATTGGTATCCGTTGGGTGAGGTCCAGAGGAGTGCTCCGTCGTCGAGGGTCTCGACGTGCCAGCGGGCGTGGGTTTTGAGTCGG
>NZ_DASRXP010000201.1:0-13545 GCF_035687465.1 Kribbella sp. | reverse complement strand
CGCCGTCGCCGTCGCCGTCGCCGTCGTCGTGGTCGCGGTCGCGGTGGTCGTCGTCCGTTCGGCCGTTGCCGATGTCCTGGTCACTGCTCGCAGGCCGGTGAGTGGCTCCCGCTCGTGAGGCGGTGACGCCGGTATCGGCGTCGGTGTCTGCGTCTGTGGGTAGGCCGGCATCCGTGTCGGTGTCTGCTTCGGTGTCCGCGTTGGCTCCGGTCGTCTTGCGGGTGGGGATGGCGGTGCCGGGGTCGGTGGCCGGGTGGGTCTCCGGGGGAGCTTCGGTGTCACCCTGGTTGTTGGTGGTGTGGTCGCGGGCGGTGGTGAGTAGTGCGGCGGCGAAGGGTGGGTCGGCGATGATGCCGATGGCTTTGGCGCGGCGTCGTTGGAGGGTGTCGGTGTCGCCGAGGGTTTTCAGCGCGGTCGCGATGGCGTCGATGGCGGAGTCGAACCGGATCACGTCACCGGTGGCGGCCAGTACCCAGATCGATTTGGTGCCGTGGTCGTCGGACTGGCCGACGTAGACACCGCGTTCGCGGGCTTTCTGTTTGGCTGCTGCTTCGGCTGCTTCGGGGTCGGCGGTGCGGATCGCGGCTTTCACGATGTTGGCCAGCCGCTGTGCGCTGATGGTGTCGATGATGCCGGCGACCTTCTGGTCGACGATCGCCGCCGCCGCCTCGGACAGGTCCCGGCATTCGTCGGCGATCTTGCACGCCTTCCACGGCGTCGCGCCACCATCCAGCACCATCGCGAAGGTCCGGGGCAGCTTGTGCCGCAACACCAGCGCGCGGCCGATGAAGTTGGTCGCGCTGCCGGCCGACAGTCCCATCATCGCGCCGAACTCGGCCGCGACGAACTCCCGGATCGGCGGACACCCCGGACCGCCCGGGTTGAGGCAACGTTCCGCACCGGGATGATCGCGGCAGGGGGCGCTGTCGGGGTGGTTCAGGTCGGCCCACTGCAACGCGTGCTCGAGGAGCCGGATCTCCATCCGCCGCTGCTCGGCGTGATGCTCGCCGACCGAGCTGAGCAGCTCGGTCGCGCTGAGGTCCCGCAGATCACCTTCGAACATGCATTCGAGATTACGCTAGGTAGCGCAGCACAGCAAATCGGTAACTGTCCCCTTTCCCCTTATCCACAAGGAGAAACGTCACACCAGCGCAAAGGTCAAGGGCTGATATGCATACAGAAAGTTACCTCTCGAGCTTGGCCCCACGCAGCAGAGGTCGAGCGCCAGGATGTGAACCGTGCTAACTGGCGCGGGCCGGGCCGAGAGGGCGGGAGCGGCGGCGGCGTTCGGCGGGGTGGTGGTGGGCGTCGGAGTGGGAGTTGTCCAGGCGGCTGAGGTGGCGGCCGGCGCCCGTGACCGGGCAAGTCCAGGTGCCGTCCATCTCGACCAGGCGGATGCCGGGGGAGTCGAGCCAGCGCAGTACGAGCTCGATCTCCTCGGGGGAGGCCGACGCGACCGGGCCGATGCCGGGCAGGACAGTCTCGGCGGAGGCACGCAGCATCTCGAGGTGTTTGCGCGGATCCGTCCCCCGCGGGCTGATCCCGGCCGCGGCCAGCCGGCCGCGACGGATCACGTGCAGCTCCCAGCCGCCGTCCTCGGTCCTCCGGGCGGCGCAGATCTCCGCGCACCCCGTGACGGACGACATCCGCTGCATCTTGGCGCTGCTCCGGACGAAGGCGCTGAGCCGGTCCCGGTGCACCGCCGCATCCTCGAACCGCTCGTCCGCCGACAACAGTTCGATTCGCCGATCCAACGCCTCGACGACGGGCGCCGGGTCAACTGTGAGGGCCGAACGCAACGCGGTGACGAAGCCCCCGTAGGTGTCCATGTCGACCCGGCCGTCACACGGCGCGCTACACCGGCCCATCTCCGCCAGCACGCACGGCGACATCTGCGGAGTACGCGACATCCGGTCTGTGCACTGGCGGATCGGGAACGCCTCATGCAGCGCGGCCATCGCCCGCTCGGCTGTCTTCCGTGAGCTGAACGGGCCGAGATAGCCCGCGTCGTCGTCGCGGACCTGCTTGACCAGCGACAACCGGGGGAACGGCTCGACCGTGACCTTCAACCAGTGCTGGCGTTCGGGGAACTTCGAGCGCCGGTTGTACCGCGGTTTGTGTTCCGCGATCAGGCGGAGCTCCCGGATCTCGGCCTCCAGCGCAGTACCGCACTCGATGCCGCGCACCCCCGACGCGATGCCGATCATCTCGCCGATCCGGGTGCGGGTCTCAGAGGCGGTGAAGTACGACCGGACGCGGTTGCGCAGGTCCTTCGACTTGCCGATGTAGAGCACCTCGCCGCGGTCGTCCGTGAACAGGTAGACACCCGGTGCATGAGGCAACGACTCCGCCAGGTGCCGCTTCGCCCGCACCTGCGGGGCGACGCGGGACGAGAACGTCTGCAGATCCTCCAGCGTCTGCACACCGAGCGATCCGACCCGCTCGAAAAGCCCGTGCAGTACGTCGACGGTGGCGCGCGCGTCCGACAACGCGCGGTGGTTCGGCGTCGTCGTGGTGCGGAAGAGCTTGGCCAGGGTGCCGAGTTTGCAGTTCGGCGTCTCGTCGGGGGTGAGCACCCGCCGCGCGAGCAGAGCGGTGTCGACGACGGCGAAGTCGGGCCAGTCGTAGCCGTGCACCTGGCTGTCGTGCTTCAGGAATCCCACGTCGAAGGGCGCGTTGTGAGCGACCAGCACGCAGCCGCGCGCGAACTCCAGGAAGGCGGGCAGCACCGACCCGATCCGCGGTGACGAGGCAACCATCAGGTCGGTGATCCCGGTCAGTACGGCGATGAACGGCGGAATCGGCTCGGCCGGATTCACCAGCGACTGAAATTCTCCGAGCAGTTCGCCACCGCGCACCTTGACCGCACCGATCTCGGTGATGCCCGAATCACCCGGCGCACCGCCCGTGGTCTCCAGGTCGACCACGCAGAAGGTGACGTCACGCAACGGCGTACCCAGGTCGTCGAAACTCGGTTGCACGCCGCGGATCGGCATCACCGGTTCCGGCGCCGGGGCAGCGGCGACATCCGACAAGGGGCTGCTCATGCCGACGACGCTAGAAGCCCCCACCGACAATTCCGCAGGTGACACGCCACATAACCGTCTAGGCTCTCTGTATGCGTAAACAAGCGATCACCGCCAAGCCGGGCCACGGGCCGGGCCGTTGTGGTCTGCATCACTGGCTGAGCCAGGGGGCCGTTCAGACCGGACTGCGGACCGGTGACTGAGGCAGGCACCGCCGCGGGCTCCGCTGCTACCGCCTTGCCCGAGCCGGTACGGCAAAGGGTTCTCACCCTGGCCGCCCAGGCTCTTGGTCAGCTGCCCGCGACCGACATCCCCCCGCCGCTGCGGCGGTTCGCCAGCTTCGCGCCCGGCAAGCGCGCGAAGCTGTCGGCGTCCGTGCTCGGCCCGATCCTGGAGACCGACGAGCACTTCCGCCGCCTGGTCGCTTTCCAGGTACGCCGGGAGCACCCCGAACTGGGCGACGCCATCGCCGAAGGAATCCCGGTCCCGGCCGCGGAGCCCGGCGAGGTGGCTGCGCTGGCCTACTTGCTCCGTCCCGACCACTGGGAGGAGCGGGTCGCCGCCGCGGCCCAGTTGCCACCGGAGAAGCCGCGCGCCGACGACGAGGCGGTCCACCGGCTCACCGAGCAACTCGATCAGGCCCGGACCGAGACCCGCCAGGTGCGCGAGCGTCTGCGTGAACAGGTCACCGAACTGAAGGCCGAGAACGTCACCCTCCGGCGCAAGCTGAACGAGGCCCGCCAGCGGATCACCGGCCTGCAGACCGACCTCGAGCAGCGAACCATCGAGGCGACCACGGCCGACGAGCGAGTCGACGCCGCCCGCGCCGAAGTGGAGCGTGAGCTGCGGAAACTCCGGGCCAGGATCACCGAACTGGAGGCGGTCGAGCACGCGGCCCGCCGTACTGCGGGGCAAGAGCGCGAGCTGGCATCCACCAGGACGAGGTTGTTGCTGGACACCGTGATCGAGGCGGCGGCGGGACTCCGCCGCGAGCTGGCCCTGCCGCCCGGGGGAGACCTGCGCCCGGCCGACACCGTTGCCGGCGTGGAGCCCGCGGCCGCGCCGATCGGGCGGTCCGCGCCGGAGGACGACCCCGCGTTGTTCGACGAGTTGCTCGCGCTCCCGCAGGTCCACCTGATCATCGACGGGTACAACGTCACGAAGACGGCCTGGCCCAACTCTCCGCTGCACTCCCAGCGGCAGCGGCTCGTCACGGCGCTGGGCGCGCTGGTCGCGCAGCGGCGGATCGAGGTCACGGTCGTCTTCGACGGTGCTGAGCTGACGGGACCGGTGCAGCTGAATCCGCCGCGCGGCGTCCGGGTGCGGTTCAGCCCGGCCGGGGTGATCGCGGATGAGGTGATCCGGCAACTGGTTCGCGCCGAACCGCCGGGCCGCCCGGTCGTGGTCGTCTCCACCGACCGCGAAGTTGCCGAGAGCATCATCGCGATGGGCGCCCGCGCACTCTCCGCCGCGACGCTGCTGAGCCGCATCGCCCGCTCCTGACCCGTACTACGTCCGCTCCTGCCGCCGGAAACTGTCGGAGGGGGTCTTTAGCGTCCTTCTCAGCCGGATGCAAGTCCGGGTGCTTCCCCACTTTGGAGGACGTTGTGCTGATCGACTGCGACGCGTGTGTGATGAGAGGACCGGGCTGCCGGGACTGCGTGGTCACCGTGGTGCTCGGGATGTCGGCCGAACGAAACGGTGAACTGCGGATCGACGACGAGGAGCGGGCCGCCCTCGACGTTCTGGCCCAGTCCGGTCTGGTTCCACCGCTCCGGCTGGTCCATGCCGTCAGTAGTGTCGAGCCGAACACTGCTGCGGAAGGCGATCCGGCCGCCGACGCGGTCTGACCGGCGACACTGCAAGGGCTTTCCCACGTTAATTTTGGATCAAACCCGAGGGGCGAATTGCACGGGTCACGAAAGGGTTACTACTGTTACCTCTCGTTGCCTCAGAGTGTCGGCCGACCAGACCGACCGGGTACGAGCAGGAGCCGAAGGGTGACCCGCCGGGTAGTACGGGAGTGAGTGCGGTAGAACTCCGTATCACCAGGCGCGGTTGACGGGGACGGCGTCGAGCAGAGGAAGGGACCGACCGGGCTGTGTCCATCGGCCGCACGAACCGCACGAGCCGTCAGAAGCGCACCAAGGGAATCGCCCTCGCTGCCATCACCAGCACCGCCGTCGCGGGCGGGGTGATGTTCATCCAGAGCTCGGCCGACGCGGACCCCAAGCCGACGCTGGCCCAGGCGAAGGCCCAGGTGGCCGACCTGCAGCACAAGGCCGAGGTGGCCGGTGAGTCGGCCAACGCCCTGCGCGGTCAGATCAAGACCTCCAGCGACAAGGTGAAGGCGCTCCAGACCGGGATCAAGACCCAGCAGGTCCAGGTCGACGCGGTAAAGCGGCAGATCGGCTCCCTCGCCGTCGCCGGGTACCAGACCTCCGGGATGACCACGACGGCCCAGTTGCTGCTGTCGACGGATCCCGACCAGTTCCTCAGCCAGGCCTCCACCGCCCAGGCCTTCGCCGGGCAGCAGAGCACCGCGCTCCGCCGGTTCCAGGCAGCGCAGGGCAAGCTCGCCGATCTGCAGGCGAGCGAGCAGTCCGAGCTGGCCGCGCTGCAAGGTGTGCAGGCCCAGCAGGAAGCGCTGAAGAAGCAGATCCAGACCAACCTCGACGCCGCCGAGAAGGTCCTCGGCAAGCTGAGCGACGCCGAGCGGGCGAAGCTCGACGCCGAGAAGGCGGCCGAGGAGCAGAAGGCGCGCGAAGAGCGGCCGAGTCGCGGCGACGGCCGGATGGAGGACCTGCCGGTCCCCGTCAGTGGACGCGCGGGCGCCGCGGTGCAGTACGCGATGGCCCAGCTCGGCGATCCCTACGTCTGGGGTGCCGCCGGCCCGAGCTCGTTCGACTGCTCCGGGCTGACGATGGCCGCCTGGTCGAAGGCCGGGGTCTCGCTGTCGCACTCGTCGAAGGCGCAGACGGGCGAAGGACGGTCGGTCAGCAAGAGCCAGCTGCAGCCGGGTGACCTGGTCTTCTACTACTCACCGGTCAGCCACGTCGCCATGTACATCGGCAACGGCCGGATCGTGCACGCGAGCCGTCCGGGCAAGCCGGTCAAGACCGACGACGTCGACCTGATGCCCTACGCCGGCGCGGTGCGCCCGGGCTGAGTCGGTTCAGCTCAGATCATGATCGACGGCTCCGGGGCACGACCCCCGGAGCCGCTTCGTTTCACCCATCAGTGCTTCACTGTCAGAGGAGGCACCTAGAGTGGCCTTCCTGACTGGGGCAGGCAAGCAGCAAGGGGCCGAGGTGAACGAGGATCAGCGCGAGACCATGCCGCTGCCCGCGATCCCGCCGCCGGGCGTCTCCACCGACACCACCCCATCCCAGCCGGATGAGTCGATCCCGCCTTCTGAGCAGCCGACCTTGGTTCTGCCCGCCAAGCATGGCGGCGGACCGAGGCTGCCGGGTGGAGGGCCGGGTGCGTGGCTGGCTGCGGGCGGACGTGGGCCGCTGATCAAGAGGGTCGCGCTGGGGGTGGCGATCAGTGTGGTCGCGGTGGCCGCGTTCGCCGGCCTGCGGCAGATTGCCGACGCGCCCGCGGATCCCGATGCCCCCGGCAACACCGCACAGTCCAGCAACCCCACGCCGACCCCGGACGAGGCCGCAGAGGGGGTACGCCGGGCCGTCGCCGGCGAGGCGGTTCTGCAGAAGATGGCGGATGCGGTCAAGTCGGAGAGCCGCAGCAGCTTCCTCGGCGAGGTCGACCCGACGGCGCCGGCCTTCGAGGAGCAGGCCCGGACCATCTTCGCCAACCTCGGCAAGTTGCCGCTGGCCACTTTCCAGTTCCGCTACGTGAGCGACGACCCGGCCGCCCTGGAGCCCGACCGGCAGACCGCGCTCGGCGGCACGGAGTCCTGGCTCGCCCAGGTCGAGGTCTCCTGGCAGCTGACCGGCTATGACACCAAACCCGCTCGCGAGACCCTGCCGGTCACCTTCGTCACGCGCGACGGCACGACGTACGCGGCCTCGTTCTCCGAGCGGTTCGTCGCCGGGCAACGGCGGCCGATCTGGTCGCTGGGCAGCATCGACGTCGCCAAGGGCGAGCACAGCCTGGTGATCAGCCTCGACTCCCAGGCGGACGCCGAGGACTACGCCGCGGTGACCGACAAGGCCGTCGAGTCGGTGAGCAAGGTCTGGGGCAAGAACTGGAAGCAGAAGGCCGTCATCTACCTGCCGGCCCAGCAGTCCCAGATGGAGTACGTGCTCGGCGCCCAGCCGGGCACCTACACCCAGATCGCCGCGGTCACGATGGCCGAGCTGGACATGCCGCAGGCCGGAGCCCCCGTGCGGGTGGTGGCCAACCCGAAGCTGTTCGACGAGCTCGGCAAACAGGGTCGCCGGATCGTGCTGACGCACGAGACCACGCACGTCGCGTCGACCGCTACCGCCTCGCCGGTACCGTTGTGGCTGGCCGAGGGGTTCGCCGACTACGTCGCCTTCACCGCCGTGTCCGTGCAGGACGAATCGGCGGCGAAGGAGTTGTTCAAGGCGATCCGGGCGGGCAAGGTGCCGAAGACGCTGCCGGCGCCGGAGGCGTTTGCCGCGTCGTCGACAGAGCTCCCGCAGGCCTACGAGTCGGGCTGGCTCGCCTGCCGCCTGATCGCCGAGCTGGAAGGGCAGAGCAAGTTGGTGAAGTTCTACCGGGCCGTGCACGCCTCGAAGAGCCCGACCGGTCTGGCCGATGCCTTCCGCACCGTGCTCGGCACTACCGAGCAGCAGTTCACGGCCGACTGGCAGAAGTACATCAAGAGGCTGGCAGGTGTCTGAGCCGAACTTGACTCGGCTGGCGCCCTGGGTGGCCGGTGTCGTGGTCGCGGCCGCCTTGGTCGTGGTGATCGTCACGACTACCCCCTGGCACCTGATCGACCTGCCGACGCCGAACGCCTCGCTCGACTTCACCACCGCCGAGATCGACCGGCAGAACCGGTTCCGCCACGAGCTGTTGCCCTGGTCAACGACCTCCTGGGTGCTGTCCGTCTTCGTGCCATTGGCGATCGGCTTCAGCCCGCTGGGCCGTCGCCTGTACGACGCGCTCAAACTGCGCCGCTGGTACTTCGCTGTCCCGGTGCTCGTGGCCGCCCTGGGGCTGCTGGCGAGTCTGATCACCCTGCCGACGGACGCCCTGGCCGAACGGGTGACCCGGAACTACGGGCTGTCCACCGAGAGTTGGGGACTGTGGTTGCGCGATCGGGCGGTCAACTGGGTGCTGATGTCGCTCGCCCTGATCGCCATCGCTCTGGGGCTGATCGCCTTCGCCAAGAAGTGGCGGACCTGGTGGTGGGCGCCTGCCGCAATCGCCGCAGCGGTGCTGGTGCTCGGCGTCTCCTTCGCCTATCCCGTGTTGGTGGAGCCACGGTTCAACGACTTCACCTCGATGGCGCCGGGCCCGCAGCGCGACGAGTTCATGCAGTTGGCGGCTCAGGACGGCGTACCGGTGAAGGATGTGCTGGTCGCGGACGCCTCGAAGCGGACCACGGCTCTCAACGCCTACGTGTCCGGTTTCGGATCCACCCGCCGGCTGGTCGTCTACGACACGCTGCTGAACAACGCGCCGCCGGAGCAGGTGCGGCTCGTCGTCGCGCACGAGCTCGGCCATGCCGCCGAGGACGATGTCCTGCACGGCACCCTGATCGGTGCGTTCGGGGCCGCCTTCTCCGTCGTTCTGCTGAAGTTGTTGCTCGGGGCACGGATGTCCGATCCGCGCCGGACCGCGCTGCTGCTGGCCCTGATCGTGGCCGGTACGACCCTGGCCGCGCCGGTGCAGAACCTGGTCAGTCGTCGCATCGAGGCGCGCGCGGACTACCACTCGCTCCAGCTCACGAAGGACCCGAAGACCTTCATCGAGATGCAGCACCAGTTGTCGGTGACGAACATCTCGGGCCTCGACCCCAGCCGGTGGCGCACCTGGCTGTTCGCCACCCACCCGACGCCGCCCGAGCGGATCGCGATGGGCCGGGCGTGGGCGGACAAGTACGGAACGCCGGTGCCTCCTCTGGTCCAACGGTGACCATCCTCGTCGTCACCAACGATTTCCCGCCCCGCCAGGGCGGCATCGAGACGTTCGTCCGCTCGCTTTGTGACGAACTGCCTGCCGACGACCTCGTAGTACTGACGGCCCGGATGCCGGGCGACACGCAGTACGACGAGGGCCTGCCGTTCCGGGTGGTCCGCGATCGCACGACGATGTTGCTGCCGACGCCACGACTCACCCGGTACGCCGTCCAGGTGATGCGCGAGCACAACGTGGATCGGGTGGTGTTCGGTGCCGCGGCTCCGTTGGGACTGATGGGGAAGGCTCTTCGCGAGGCGGGGGCTCGGCGGATCGTGGCGCTGACGCACGGGCACGAGACGTGGTGGGCCGGGGTTCCCGGCACCCGGCGGGCGCTGCGGCGGATCGCGGATGCCGCCGACACGGTGACGACGGTTTCGAGTTGGTGTGCGGAGCGGATCGCGCCGGCGCTGTCACCGGCGGCGGCCCGGAGGATGCGCCGGCTGACGCCTGGGGTGGACACCTCCCGGTTCTTCCCGGGCGCCGGGGGAGAGCAGGTGCGGAAGGGCCTCGGAATCGACGGCGCGCCGGTGGTCGCGTGCGTGTCGAGGCTGATCGCGCGCAAAGGACAGGACACGTTGATCCGTTCCTGGCCCCAGGTCGCGGCTGCGGTGCCAGACGCCGTACTCCTCCTGGTCGGCGGTGGACCGGACCGGGATCGGCTGGAGGTTCTGGCTGCGCACCACGGGGTTGCGGACGCCGTCCGGTTCACCGGGGCGGTTCCGTGGGCGGAGATCCCGCCGTACGTCGATGCGGCGGATGTGTTCGCGATGCCCTGTAGGACAAGGCGATTCGGGCTCGAACCGGAGGCGCTCGGCATCGTCGCGCTGGAGGCTGCCGCGACCGGCAAGCCTGTCGTGATTGGCGATTCCGGTGGAGCGCCTGACACCGTGAAGAGCGGGGAGACGGGCTATCTGGTGGATCCGTACAACCCGGTCGCGACCGCAGTACGGGTGATCGAACTGCTGGAGGATCCCGCCAAGGCGCGGGCGATGGGGGAGGCCGGTCGGCAGTGGGTTTCGGCCGACTGGACCTGGGCCCGATCCGGCGCAGTGCTCCGGGAACTGCTCGAGGTGTGAGCCAAACCACGGGACACCGCCTGGGTTCACGTGTGTATGGTGGTCCCATGCATCAGATGTCCCGCCTCGCAGCAGCCGTACGAGCTTTCAGCTCTCCGGCTGCCGCTGCCTGACATCTTCTTCTCCCACCGGCGACCGGAAACGGTCGCCGGTTTTCTGTTGCCAGAACCAGGCTCGTTTCCGGTCCTTCCCAGCAAAGGACCCAGACCAATGAGCATCGACAAGACCTTCATCGACTTCTTCACCCAGCGCGGCCACGTGCCGACCACCGGATCCTCGCTGATCCCTCGCCCCGGTGACCCCGTGCTGTTCACGACCTCGGGCATGCATCCCCTGACGCCTTATCTTGAAGGCGAACCCCATCCGCTCGGCAGCAGACTCGTGGGTGTCCAGCGATGTCTGCGAACCACCGATCTCGACGAGGTCGGGGATCCGACCCACCTGACCGTGTTCGAGATGCTCGGCTCCTGGTCGCTCGGCGACTACGGCAGCGAGCAGACCCTGCGGTGGGGGTTCGAGCTGCTGCGGGACGGGTTCGGCATCGATCCCGGCCGCTTGTACGTCACCGTGTTCGGCGGCGACGATCAAGTGGAGCTCGACCAGGAATCACTGCGCACCTGGCAGTCCATCGGCGTCCCGATCGAGCTGACCACCGACGACAACTGGTGGTCGAACGGGCCGACTGGGCCCTGCGGTCCGGACTCGGAGATCTTCATCTGGACCGGCGACGGCTCACCGCAAGGAACGCCGACCACCGACGAGCGCTGGGTCGAGGTCTGGAATCACGTGATGATGCGGTACCGCCGGCTCGACGACGGGTCGCTGGAACCGCTGCAGCAGCGCAACATCGACACCGGCCTCGGACTCGAGCGGCTGCAGATGCTGCTGGAGGGCAAGAGTTCGGTGTACGAGACCGAGCTGTTCGAACCGTGGATGCGGATCATCCCGAAACTGTGGAAGCTGGACGAGCAGTCGCAGCGGATCGTGATCGACCACCTCCGCTCGAGCATGGTGATCGTCGGCGACGGCGTGCACCCGTCGAACACCGGCCGCGGGTATGTCCTGCGCCGGCTGATCCGGCGGGTGCTGACCATCCTGTGGCGCGACGACGAGTCCCGCACCTTGTCGGACCTGCCGATGGAGTTGTTCGAGCACACCCTCGACCACTTCCACCAGGGCGAGCTGGTGACGCTGGTGCGGCGCATCCTGATCGACGAGGAGATCCGGTTCACCAATCTGCTCGAGCGGGGGCGGAAGGTGCTCACCCACGAGCGCTTCCACAAGACCCTCGACGAGAACGATTTCGAGTACCTGCACGAGACCCACGGTCTGCCCCGCGACCTGGTCGTCTCGCTGCTGGAGCCGTCTGCCTAACGCGGTTGATGGGTGAAGGTCTGCACGGGCCGGGCGGTCGCGTCGTACTGCGACCAGCCCGGGCTTCCCGTGGTCCCGAACGCCACCCAGGCGGCGTGCATCCGGTCGGCCAGCTCCTGAGGTGGTTCCGGCCCGAAGAGCGGCGAGGTCGCGGTGCCCAGGGTGTCGAAGACGAACGGCAACTCCAGCGCATGGCACGCGCCCAGTCCGTCCAGCGGCGACCGCCAGGCGAATTCATACACGTACGCCGACCCGCCGGCCGCCCGTTGTGCCTCGGCGAGCCGGATCGTGGGCTGGGTGAAGAAGTCGTCGCTGGTCACTGCAGTGAGGATGTCGCCAGGGGAGTAGTCAGGGTGGTTCGCCTGGTACTCCTCGACGATCGCCGGATCGAGTCCTCTTTGCCGCAGTAGCAACGGGAGCGCCTCGGCGGTGACGGCCGCGGTCACGCCGGTGGGGACAGTGAATAGCCTGAACTCTTCGGTGGTGGTCCCGGCCATCAGGTCAGTACCGGCAGCCGCTCCGCGCGCGATGGCAGCGAGCGGAACCTCGTGGACCAGTTCGCCGTCGATCACCGGGAAGAACGGCATGATGCCGCCGCCGGTCCTGATCACCGATGAGCCCCATCGAGTCGGATCTGGAGTCTGCCGGAGCTCTTGGGACACGATCCGCTGGGCCGTGATGAGCTCCGGTACGGCGATGGAACCCAGACCGTCCGCGGTGGCAGGGACGCCGAGACGCTTGGCGACTTCGGCGGTGACGAGCGCCGCGTCGCTCTCCACGGCAACGGCCTCGGCCGTACCGCTCTGCACGATCGCCCGCCGGAACAGTCCCTTCGCGGCCGGGATCGACAGCAGGGTGGCGACGCTCATCCCACCGGCGGACTGGCCGAAGATCGTGACCTGGCCGGGGTCGCCTCCGAACGCGGCGATGTTGTCCTGCACCCACCGCAGCGCAGCCAGTTGGTCGAGCAGCCCGCGGTTGCTCGGAGCACCCGCAACGACGCCGAAGCCTTGGACGCCGAGGCGATAGTTCACGCTGACCAGTACCACGCCGTCCCGCGCGAACGCGGCACCGTCGTAGGTAGGAGGTGCGTTGGACCCATTGCGGAACGCGCCGCCGGGGAACCACACCATCACCGGCAGCCCGGAGCCGCCTTCGGGAGTCCAGACGTTCACGTTCAGAAACTCCGGACCAGGCGTGATCGGGTTAGCCAGCAACCGATCAAAGGGAGGATCGTACGGCGGCTGCGGTGCAGTCGGCCCCAACTCCAACGCATCCCGTACTCCGTCCCACGGGGTCGCGGGCGCCGGTGCTTCGAACATCCCGGGCCCTTCCGGCGCAGCGGCATAAGGAATCCCCAGAAACGCGGAGACCCCGTCAACCACCCGGCCCCGAACCCGCCCACTCTCCACCACAACAGTTCGCTCCACGCCCCCCATCCTTCCCCCCACCCCCGAACAACCCAAACCGCCCCTAGAAACCCGCCACCACCTGGACGAACCCGTCCCCGGAGCGACGCATCACGCTCCCGACCGCTCCCGCCAACTCCACCCGCGATCAACCTCCCGTACGCCGGTCCGCCGAACCAAGGTAGTTGCTGCCAGCAACAGTCAGCGGAGTATGCCGCATGCATTGGGCTGTGGTCGCGCCCGGCATGAGCGATGTGGTCCGCTGGCGCGTTGGTGATGTGGTTGCGCCGGTGCGTAGACGGACTGTGATTGCGCGGGTGCATTGGCAGTGTGGTTGCGCGGTCTCCGCTGCGGGAGTGTGCTAGTCGACGTGGTGGGTGTCAAGGGCGCTTCGCGGCCCTTCGGGCTCGAACAAGTTCGACCCTTGACACCCAGCACGTCGACCAGGGAAGGACGCAGCTACGCGGATCCGCGCTGACGTGTGAGCTGCATCCGGGGATTCCGTTCGCCCGGGTGGTTCCGGCGGGATGTTCGGCCCTTCCG
>NZ_DASRXP010000200.1:0-13491 GCF_035687465.1 Kribbella sp. | reverse complement strand
GTGCTCACCCTCGAGCGGCTGCTGGAGACCGTACGAGACGCCGGCCGGCCGCTTGAGCTGGCGATCGAGACCAAGCACCCGACCCGGTACGCCGGGCTGGTGGAGCGAAGGTTGATCGAGACGCTGGACAGGTTCGGCTGGGCGCATCCCAGGATCGGAACGGAGTCGCCGGTCCGGGTGATGAGCTTCTCCTGGTTGTCCCTGCGGCGGATGCGCACGATGGCGCCCGGCCTGCGGACCGTGCTGCTGATGGAACGTGTGCCCCTGCGGTTCCGCGACGGCTCCTTGCCGACGGGCGTCTCGCATGCGGGCCCCAGCCTGGAGATCGTCACCGCACACCCCGAGTACGTCGACCGCGCGCACAAGCACGGGCACCAGGTCCACGTCTGGACGGCGAACACCGAGGACGAGGTCCGGCACTGCCGTGACATCGGCGTCGACGCGATCATCACCGACCACCCCCAGCAGGCCCTCCGAACGCTGGCCGACCCCGCCCCGGCCGCCTCCACCCCGCTGTCCAAACCGCCCAGATCCTCACTTCTCCGCCGCCACCGCCGCCCCGCCTGACCACCGCATGGCCCCGGTTGCGGAGGGTTGGTGTGTTACCTCTCAGTTTGTCGTTCTGGGTAGTCAGCTGAATGCACCGAGTCATTCACACGTTCAATTCTGTCTCTTTTGTCTCGGTTTCTCTGCTAAACGTGTGATCTTCCCCGCCGATGTGTAACGGAATACGTGCAGGTGTTTTAAAGGCTTGATCGGGGGCAGAAGTGGTAGTGCTGTACCGATCATTGAGGAGACCCTGCTTGTCCTCTGCGACCCTGCCCGCCGACGTGAGCGTTGTGGACGTCGTCCTGCCGCACGAAGTCTCCGCGGTAGCGGACGCCCGCCGCCGTCTGGCCGGCTATCTCAAGCGGCACCAGGTCGCCGAGAACACCTGCGACGACGCGCAGTTGGTCCTCTCGGAACTACTCTCCAATGCCATCCGCTATGCGCCTGCCCTCCCGACCGGGGACGTCCACGCCGCCTGGTGGCTCGACAAGGCCGGCATCCACCTCGAGGTGACGGACGGGTGCGGCGAGACCGAGCCGCAGCGGATCAGCGACGCGCACCCCGAATCGATCGGCGGCCGCGGACTGGCGATCGTCGACGTGCTCACCTCCGACTGGGGCGTCCGTACCGCCGACTCCCGCCGGACCGTCTACGCCCTCGTCCCCCGCTGAGTAACTTCGGTCTGCGTTAACCCCGGCAAGGCAGACCCTGCAAGACTGCGGGCATGGGAAAGAAGTCGCGCAACCGCGCCAAGAACACCACGACCGTCACGCTCGACCCGGCCGATCTCGTCGACGTCGGCCCCCGGGAGCCTTGCCCGTGCGGCTCGGGCAAGCGGTTCAAGCAGTGCCACGGCCGCGAGCTGGCGCAGGCCGCCGACAGCTTCGTGGTCCGGCCGTTCGAGGGCCTGCCGGCCGAGTGTGACCTGATCGCGTTCCGCGAGATCGTCCCGGCCGGGACCGCCGAGGTGACGCTGGGTGGCGAGCACCAGGGCAAGACGGTCAACCTGGTCACGCTGCTGCCGATGGCGATGCCGGGCCTGGTCCGCGACGACGAGACGATCTGGATCGGTCTGCAGACGCACGCGTCGTCCGGCGACCCGAGCCGCGATGTCGGGCACGCGATCACCGCGGCACTGGAGACCGAGCCGGGCAACCCGATCCAGCTGGGCGACCTGCTGAAGGACGGCCCGCGGCTGCAGGACCTGATCGACACCAGCAAGCCGATCACGGTGAAGGTGCACGAGGGCTTCGACTACTGGGTCGGTGAGAACGTCGAGGACCCGACCGGTGAGGTCGCCGCTGGTCTGGAGCGAGCGAACGACGCCGCGGCTCCGACGGTCCGCCTGGAGTCCGTGGACGCGGCGTACTGGACGCAGATCGGCGATCGCCGGTACCTGCGCTGGGTGATGCCGCACGACGAGGACACGCTGCTCGACGCCCTCGCGCGACTGCATGCGGCCGGTTCGTCCGCCCTGACTGAGGGGAGCCGCCTGATCGGGTCGTTCCGCGCGCTCGGCGTACTGGCTCCGGTTTGGGAACTGCCGGCCGATGCGGAGGCAGCGGACCTGGAGAAGCCGGCCGCGGACTTCCTCGCGGAACTCGACAAGGCGCTGGCCGCCAAGGCCTCACTCAGCACAGAGGAACGCGCCGCCCGCGCGGGCCTCGCCAGTCGCCAGCTGACCATCCGCTAGACCGGCCTAGACCAGCAACAACAGAAGGGCCCGCGCTGAGCGCGGGCCCTTCTGGTTCAAGCCTTCATGACCATTGCCATGAACGTGGACGGCCCAAGTCCTGCTGACGGGGGAGCAACAGGGCCTGGGCCTAGCAAGGAAGAGTACTCACATCAAGCCCTGACAACAACCCCCGATTTCACTCCGCGTGTCGCCCGCCCTACCTGTCTTGTCAACCACTTCCCGACGCCGGCGGAGCATGATGAACGAGACGACAGTTAGGAGAACCGAGATGACGGCAAGGGGAGAGCTGCCCCAGGTGGTGTCGCGCGAGGAGTGGCTCGCCGCCCGCAACGAGCTGCTGGCCAAGGAGAAGGAACTCACTCGCGCCCGCGACAGGCTGAACGCCGACCGGCGGCGCCTGCCGATGGTGCGCATCGACAAGCCCTACACGTTCGAAGGCCCGAACGGGACCGTCGGCCTCCTCGAGTTGTTCGAGGGCCGGCCGCAACTGGTGATGCACCACTTCATGTTCGGTCCGGACTGGGACCAGGGCTGCTCGAGTTGCTCCTCCGCGGCCGACGGGATCGGCAGGCTGCGGCAACTGCACGTGCGCAACACCACGCTCGTGGCCGTCTCGCGGGCGCCGTACGAGACGCTCGCCGCGTACCGCGAGCGGATGGGCTGGAGCTTCCCCTGGTTCTCCTCGTACGGGAGCGACTTCAACTACGACTTCCACGCCACCCTCGACGACCAGGACGAGATCCCGGGTGTCAGCGCCTTCCTTCGGGTCGGTGAGGAGGTCTTCCACACCTACTCCACCTTCGGCCGTGGCATCGACCTGTTCCACAACGGCTACCACTACCTCGACCTGACCGCACTCGGCCGCCAGGAGGCCTGGGAGGAGCCGCAGGGACGCGCTGTCCCCCTCGGACTGCAGGTCGGCGGCCCCAACATGCGCGTGCCGGACGAATACGACACCTGACGGGTGGGGTCAGACGGTGGTCAGGGGGTCTCGGAGGACGGGGCAGGACATGCAGCGGGGGCCGCCGCGGCCGGAGCCCAGTTCTGAGCCGGAGATCCGGATGACCTCGATGCCCGACTCCTCCAGGCGGGCGTTCGTCTCCACGGTTCGTTCGTAGGCGATGCAGACCCGCGGGGCGAGGGCCAGGGTGTTGTTGCCGTCGTCCCATTGCTCGCGTTCGGCCGTGACCGGGTCGAGGCCGGTGTCGATGCGCCGGAGTGTGTCGATGCCCAGCGCCTTCGCCGCGGCGACCAGGAACGGCTCCGGCTCGGCCACGTGCAGCTCTTCGCCGTCTGTCGTGACGGCCAGTGCCCGCATCTCCTCTGCCATGTTCGGGTACATCAGCACGGCATCGACATCGACCATCGTGCACACCGTGTCCAGGTGCATCGTGGCCCGCTGCTGCGCGATCGGTACGGCGAGCACCGTGTGCGCCAGATCCTTCGCGAACACCCGGCGCGCCAACCGCTCCACCCCGGCCGGCGTGGTCCGCTCCCCGACCCCGACAGCCAGTACTCCGGGTCCGAGCGCGAGCACATCCCCACCCTCGACGTGCTCGAGTTGGTGGTCGTACACCTTGTTCGCCCCGGCGAACCGCGGGTGGAAGGTGTAGATCAGCTCGGTCAACTGCGTCTCCCGGGCCCGCGCCGGCATCGCCAGCGAGGTCACCGCGACGGAGTCCCGGATCCACACGCTCGAGTCCCTGGTGAACAACAGGTTCGGCAACGGGTCGATCAGGAAGTCCTCGTGCGCCAGCAGCGACGTCACCAGACCGCCCACCCGGACCTCGTCGTTCCGCACCCCCGCCATCAAGGCCTCGGCCAGTTGGGCCGGGTCCAGCGCGGTGAGGCTGGTTCGCAGATAGTCGCGGAGGGTGTCGCCGAGCCGGAGATCCTCGGTGGCGCCGACAACGGCCGCGGCGCGAGCCGCAGGGTCGCCGAGGGCCTCTGTGAGCAGTTGGCCGAGGTAGAGCACCTCGACGTCACGGTCGCGCAGCGCCTGGGCGAACGCGTCGTGCTCGTCCTGGGCCCGCCCGACCCACGGAATCCCGTCGAACAGCAGTTTGTCGTTGTTCCGCGGGGTGAGCCGGCGGAGCTCGTTGCCGGGTCGGTGCAGCATCACCGTCCGCAGCGGCCCGACCTCGCTGTCGACGCCATATGCCTCAGTCATGCCCTGCCCTCTCGTCGACGCGGCTGGTCCCTTCCAAACTACGGCAGTCAAGCTACGGCAGCCCCGCCTCCGATGCGGGGAACTGCCGGCGAATCTGTCTGATTGTCCGACAATTTCCGCTCAGCTCCAACTCCGGCTGCCCGGACCGAGCGTCGTTCGAAAGGACGAGATATCCCCAGCGGCCGGGTACGGAGGCAAACGATCGGCTCGGGAGCAATTAGGCTGCGGTGTTGTGTCCGGGAATGAACAGCCGTCCGTCGAGCGGCCTGCGGAGCGCGGAGTCGCCTGTGTGATTCCCGCCAAGGACGAGGTCGCGCGGATCGCGGCCACGGTTGACGCCGTGCGCAAGATCGTCGGCGTCGACCTGGTAGTGGTCGTCGACGACGGTTCGACCGACGGCACCGCGGAGGCAGCCGAGCGTGCGGGAGCGGTCGTAGTACGGCATGAGCGCAACCGGGGAAAGGCCGCGGCGATGGAGACGGGCGCGGCCGAGGCCGCGTCCCGGGACGGTGCCAGGGCACGGCATCTGCTGTTCCTCGACGCTGACCTGACCGAGTCCGCCACCGGGGCCGAGCCGCTGATCGAGCCCGTGCAGGCAGGTCGCGCCGACATGACGATCGGGACGCTTCCGGCGCAGCTCCGAGCTGACGGCAGCAAGGCCGGCGGCCGTGGTTTCGTCGTCCGGCTCGCACGAGACGGGATCGAGCAGGCGACCGGCTGGACGCCGGAGCAGCCGCTCTCGGGTCAGCGCTGCTTGACCCGCATTGCCTTCGACGCCGCCCTGCCGCTGGCCAGCGGGTTCGGCGTCGAAACCGCGCTGAGCATCGATCTCGGCCGGAAGGGTTTCAGGATCCTCGAGGTGCCGATCGAGGTCGGCCATCGCGCAACGGGCACGGACCTGCGGGGCCAGTTGCACCGCGGTCGCCAGTTCCTGCACGTCCGCCGCGCGCTCGCGGCCCGCAAAGCCCTGCCCGTCCGGAAGTCCAGATGAGCACCGACCGGTCCGAAGCCGCACAGCAAGAGGACGAGTCGCTGACCGCCGAGGCGCCCCCGGCAGACCCGAAGGCGCTGAGAGACGGCCGCCGGGCGATCGGGCTCTACCTGATCTCGACCGTGCTGATCGTGGCCGCCGGCCTGCTCGGCCCGTCGGTGGTCGTGCTGACCCTGACGAACCGCCACGCCTGGCTCCCGTCGTACTGGTTCAACGCGAAGCCGAACGACTGGCTCGTCACCACCATGGTCTACGTCGCGATCCTGCTCGGCGGGTACGGCGTCTACCTGGCCACCCGGGCACTCAAGAACGGCTGGGCCCCGAGGGTCGACCGACTAGTTGCCCTAGGCATCGGTACGACGGCCGCGATCACCCTGGTCCCGCCGATGGCATCCGGCGACGTCCTGATCTACGCGGCGTACGGGCGGATCATGTCGCTCGGCGGCAACCCGTACACGACCGCGCCGGCGGACACCATCAGGCTCGGTTACGACCCGGTGATCGCAGCGACCGAGCGGCCGTGGCAAGGCGCGAAGAGCGTTTACGGCCCGATCGCGACCTGGATCCAGTGGTTCTCGTCCTGGGTCGGCGGCGACTCGATGCAGCTCACGGTGTGGATGCTGCAGTTGTCCGTCGCGGTCAGCCTCGTCGTGACCGGTCTGCTGCTGCTGAAGCTGGTCGGGCCGAACCTGCCTAACCGTCGCCGAGTCCTGCTGCTCGGGCTGGCGAACCCGCTGATCCTGTGGACGGTTCTCGCCGGCGCGCACAACGACGCGATCGCGGTGATGTTCGCGGTGATCGCGCTGGTGCTGTTCCGGCGACATGTGTTCTGGGCCGGCATCATGCTCGGCGTCGCGGGCTGTACGAAGCTCTCGATCGGCCTGGTCGGGGTCGCGATGCTCTGGTCGCTCCGCGGGGATCGCCGGCAGGTGCTCAAGTTCTGCGTCGGCGGCGCGGTCGCGATGGTCGGCCTGTACGCCTTCGTCGGGCTGCAGGCGTTCCAGCAGGCCCGGTCGCAGACGTCGTTCATCTCGACCGGCACTCCGCACAAGGTCCTGCTCAGCCTCTTCGATTTGTTCCTGCCCGGGGCCCTGGTCCGCACGATCCTCGCGATCGTCGCCTGGCTCGGTCTTGTGGTGGTCGCGATCCTGCTGTCCCAGGTGTTCCCCAAATCGCTGGTGCCGCGCACGCACCCGGAGGACCGGACGCCGGACGCGATCCGCTACACCGCGATCTACGCGATCGCCTGGCTGCTCACGGCGATGTACACGCTGCCCTGGTACGACCTTACGGCGTGGATCGCCCTGGCGGCGGTGGCGGGCTCACAAGTGGACAAGATCATGGTCGTCAGGACCACCATGCTCGCGATCGCCTACGTACCGGGTCGGGACCCCAACGCGAGACAGGTCGCGGCCTCGCTGTCGGACTCGCTGGAGTGGTTCAGCGCTCGCCTCCGGGACACGATCTGCCCGGCGATCGAGCTCGGTGTCCTGATCGCCCTGATCATCTGGGCCCGCCGCGGCGGCGCCCAGTGGTGGCCCTACGACTGGCCGAAACGCAAGCAGAAGGTCGCCTCGTAGTTGCTTACGTCCGAAGAACCTTGCGCTATGGCCTCAGGTTCTTCGGACGCAACGAGCTTTAGCCCCAGAGTTCGTGGCCGGCGGCGATCGCTTGGGCGAGGACGGACTTCACCGGCTTGTTCAGGACGGTGGCGGCCGCGGCGACATCGTCGTACTCCGGTTGCACGTTGACCACCTGGCCGCCGTACCGGGCGATCTTCACGTGGATCAGTTGCCCGCTGACCTCGACGCTGGCGAACTCCCGGTCCGCCGCGTGCTTGAGGATCCCGAACTCGCGCAGCCCGATCGCGGATGTCTCGGTCAGGATCACCGAGCGGACGATCTCCGCGTTCGCGCTGCTGGTCAGGACCGACAGCGTGTGCGCCGGGCGGCCCTTCTTCATCAGGATCGGCGTCAGCCACGCGTCGGCGGCACCCGCCTCCAGCAGCCGGGAGAGCACCTGCGGCCAGATCCGCGGATCCAGGTCGTCCACGTTCGTCTCGTAGACCAGTTCGGTCGTCGGCACCTCGGTCGACTCGCCGATCACCACTCGCAACACGTTCGGCACCTCGACGGGATCACGCCCGCCCGCCCCCACGCCGGTCTGCTGGATCCGCATCGGTGGCATCAGCCCGAACTCGTCCGCGAGCGTCGCCAGCAGCGCCGCCCCGGTCGGCGTCGTCATCTCGTACGGCGCTGTGCCGCCGACGACAGGTGCCTCCGCCTCGGCCACCAACGCCAGTACGGCGGGGCCGGGCACCGGGATCCCGCCGTGCTGACCGCGCACCTGGCGTCCGCCGCCGAGCGCGATCGTGGAAACCACGATCCGGTCGAGCTCGAGACTCACGGAGGCGGCAGCAACCCCGACGATGTCCGCGATGGCGTCCAGCGCCCCGACCTCATGGAAATGCACGTCCTCCACCGCAACCCCATGAGCAGCAGCCTCAGCCCGAGCCAGCCGCGCAAAGGTATTCAGCGCCCGATCCCGGACCGCCACATCCAGCCCAGCCGCCTCAATCAACCCCCGAACCTCAGCCCACGACCGCGTAGGCCCACCAGCCTCATGCCCATGCCCATGCCCGTGTCCATGTCCGGCAGGAGGACTGTCTGGGAAGTTCTCTGGGTGGAGTTCACCGTTCACTCGCACGGATGCTTTGGTGGCGGCGATCTGATGTCTGCTGGTTTGCTCGACCGTCACCGAAAGCGACGCATCCACCGAAGCGACCGCCGCGTTCACCAGCGCCCGATCAGCACCGGCCGCGAGGAACGCCCCGAGCAGCATGTCGCCGGAGGCTCCGGCAGAGCAGTCGATCCACGCGACTCTCACTGCTCCTTCACCTCCGCCGGCGCGGCCCGCCGCGCCACCCGCGCCGCGAACACCCCGGCTCCGAACCCGTTGTCGATGTTCACCACCGTCACCCCCGGAGCACACGAGTTCAGCATCGCCAGCAACGCGGCCACCCCACCGAACGACGCCCCATACCCAACAGACGTCGGTACTGCGACCAGCGGTACCCCGACGAGTCCGCCAACCACACTGGGCAGAGCGCCTTCCATCCCCGCCACCACGATCAGGCAGTCGGCCGCGTCCAGCCGCTCGCGCACCCCCATCACCCGGTGCAGCCCGGCCACACCGACATCGGTGATCAGATCCACCCCAGCGCCGAACACCCGGACAGTCGTGGCAGCTTCAGCCGCCACCGGGCCGTCCGACGTACCAGCTGACACCACGGCCACCGTGCCACGCAGTACAGGCGGCTCGCCCAGGACCGCAGTGCGGCCCACCGGGTCGACCACTGCATCGGGCAGCGCGGCACTGACGGCCTCCTGGGCCTCAGGAGCCAGCCGGGTCGCAAGGACGGCTCGGCCCGGGTGCGTCGCGTGCAGGGTGCGCAGGAGTTCCACGATCTGCGGCGGCGTCTTGCCGGCGCCGTAGACCACTTCGGCGTCGCCGGTGCGCTCCAGCCGATCGGTGTCGAGGCGGGCAAAGCCAAGGTCATGCACCCCGGGCTGAGGACCAGGGTCAGGCAAATGAGTCACGCCGCGAATCTACGTGTCCCTGACCGAATCCGCCGATTCCGCCGGTCAGCGGACACGCAGAGCAGCCACCTGACCACTCAGGCAGAGCACCCACATGCCCTAGGCTGCCGTGCGTGTCTTCGACCTTAGCCGGTGCATTCGGTATCGCCGCCCTCTTCGTGGCGGTGCTCGCCCTGGTGTTCGCCATCCAGGCGCTGCGGGCCCAGTCGGGCACAGCCAAGGCCGCCAAGCTGCCGGCGACGCCGGTACCGCCGGAAGTCCAGCAACCCCCGCAACCTGAGGCCAAGCCAGGCACGGTGAAGTCGGAGCTGCGCCGCTTGAGCAAGGAGCTCGAGGCGGCGCGCGGCGAGATGCGGCAGAACCTGCAGCACCTGGCGGTCGTCCGGTACGACGCGTTCGGTGACATGGGTGGCCGGCTGTCCTGGTCGATGGCGCTGCTCGACGACAGCGGCGACGGCGTGGTGCTGACCTCGATCAACAGCCGTAACGACGCCCGCTCGTACGCCAAGGAGATCAAGGCCTTCCAGAGCGACTCCAAGCTGTCTCCCGAGGAGGGTGAGGCGCTCGACATCGTCCGCAAAGAGGCCTCGCCCGGCCTCCAGGACCCCGACGACCAGCAGCCCACCGGCTCCTGAGGCTCAGCGGCGCTTCGGGACCCGTACCACCAGGCATCCCGGCTCGACCTCGGCGGTGAGGCTGCGGCCCGGGCCGATCCCGTCGCCGTCGAGCTGCCGCTGGACGTCGACCGCGGCCACGATCTCGACCTTCCGCCCGGTGAAGCGCTCCAGGTACATCTCGGTCCGCTTCGTCCGCGTCATCACCCGCCAGAACACCAGCGGCCACTGCGTCACCCGGCGCGGCGCGATCACCACCACGTCGATCAGCCCGTCGTCCGGGCGGGCGTCGGGCAGCAGCGGGATGTTCGCCTGCAGCATCCCGACATTGCCGACCACCACGGTGCGGACCCGGCGCTCCAGCGGCTCCTCGTCGTCCAGGCTGATCCGGACCTTCACCGACGGATGGTTGATGTTCTTCGCCGCCGACACCAGGTACGCCGTCCAGCCGATCTGCGCCTTCAGGTGCGGCGGTGCGTCCGAGATGATCGCCGCGTCCAGCCCGAGTCCGGCCATCACCGCGAACCGGTCGGTGTCCAGGCCGTCGCCGTGCACCTTGACCAGGTCGATCCGCCGGTCGCGGCCCTCCAGGATCCGCTCCAGCGCGTCGTCCAGGTCGAGCGGGATGTGCAGGTTCCGGGCCAGCAGGTTGCCGGTGCCCGCCGGGATCACCCCGACCGGGATCCCGGTGTAGGCGAGCGCAGCGCAGACCACCCGGACCGTCCCGTCCCCGCCGGCGACCAGGACGAGGTCCGACTCGTGCTCGATCGCCCGCTTGGCCATCGCGTTTCCGGCGTCGTCCTCCCGGGTTTCCAGCCACAGCGGATCCTCGAACCCCCTGACCGCGAGCGCCCGCGTCACCTTGCGCCGGAAGGCGACGCCGTCGCCGACCTTGATCGGGTTGACGATCACCGCGGCCCGCGGCGGGATCGCGTTCTCGTCACCGACCGAGCCGGTACGCCGGCGGCGGCGCCGCAGACCCGGGCGCAAACCGAAGCAGATCGAGGTGGTCGTCAGGACGGCCAGACCGAGAGCCCAGCCGCCGAGCACGTCGGACACGTAGTGGACGTCCAGCAGGACCCGGTCCACCGACACGATCCAGACCACGGCAATGGTCGGCAGCGTCACCAGCAGGCGAAACCGCCGGCGCCAGCCGCGCACCGACGGCAGCACGACACCGAGCGCACCAGCGAGCACGAAAGCCGCGGCGGCATGCCCGGAGACATAGGACCAGCCGTCGGCCTCGATCAGCATCTGGGCGGGGCGTGGCCGCTCGAAGATGGCCTTCACCGCCTGGACCAGCCCGAGCTCCGCGCCGGCCGTGACCACCAGCCAGACCGCCAGCAACCGGGCTCGACGGTGCCACAGGTAGATGGCCACCACGGCGATGATCCCGCGCGCGGTCCAGGGGACGGTGATCGCGGAGACGACCTGCCAGAAGTCCACGACGTTTTGGTGCGCGGCGCCGTACTCGGCCGCCTCGTCGGCGACGGACAGGTCCCAGCGCCGCAGCGGCGACCAGTCCAGGAAGACGAGCAGGGTGATGACGGTGAACGGCAGCACACCCAGCACGACCGTCAGCACACGGCCGACAGGACTGGGTGGATGGTGGTTCATGGCCCGCTCAAATCCCCCTCGACGATCGGCTGGTGCCAGCTCATCATCCCGAATACACTTCGCCGCCGCTGACACGCCCCGATACGCTCTGGGTGTGATCGATGCCAAGTTGCTCCGTGAGAACCCCGATGTCGTCCGTGCCGCTCTGACCAAGCGCGGCGAGAGTACCGACCTGGTCGACCAGGTGCTGGCGGCCGACGGTGATCGTCGATCGTCCATCGCGGCGTTCGAGTCGCTGCGGGCGGAGCAGAAGGGGCTCGGCAAGCAGGTCGCCCAGGCCAAGGGCGACGAGCGGACCGCACTGCTGGAGCGGACCAAGGCGCTGTCCGCCGAGGTGAAGGCGACCGAGGCCGCGGGGAAAGAGGCCGAGGCGCGCTTCGAGGAGCTTTCCCGTGGACTGCCGAACCTGGTCTCCGACGAGGCCCCGGTCGGCGGCGAGAAGGACTTCGTGGTCGTCGAGGAGATCGGCAAGCCGCGAGACTTCGCCGCTGAGGGCTTCGAGCCCCGCGACCACCTCGAGCTCGGCGAATTGCTGGGCGCGATCGACATGGAGCGCGGTGCGAAGATTTCCGGCGCGCGCTTCTACTTCCTCAAGGGCGTCGGCGCGCTGCTGCAGCTCGGCATGCTCCAACTGGCGATCGCCCAGGCGGTGGAGGACGGCTTCACCCCGATGATCACGCCGACCCTGGTCAAGCCCGAGGTGATGGGCGGCACCGGCTACCTGAACGCCCACGACGACGTCTACCGGCTGGAGGAGCCCGAGCTCTACCTGGTCGGTACGTCGGAGGTTCCGCTCGCCGGCTACCACATGGACGAGATCATCGACGTCTCCAATGGCCCGGTCCGGTACGCCGGCTGGTCGTCCTGCTACCGCCGCGAAGCCGGTTCGCATGGGAAGGACACCCGCGGGATCATCCGCGTCCACCAGTTCGACAAGGTCGAGATGTTCTCCTACTGCACCCTGGAAGAGGCCGCCGCCGAACACCAGCGGCTGCTCGGCTGGGAGAAGGAGATGCTGGACAAGATGGAACTGGCCTACCGGGTGATCGACACCGCGACCGGTGACCTCGGCGCCTCGGCGTACCGGAAGTTCGACTGCGAGGCGTGGGTGCCGACCCAGGGCGCCTACCGCGAGCTCACCTCCACCTCGAACTGCACCGACTACCAGGCCCGCCGGCTGAACATCCGGCACCGCGACGAGGACGGCAAGACCCGCGCCGTCGCCACGCTGAACGGGACGCTGGCCACCACCCGCTGGCTGGTCGCGATCCTGGAGACGCACCAGTTGGCCGACGGCTCGGTCCGGGTACCGACCGCACTCCGCCCGTACGTCGGCGGCCGTGAGGTCCTGGAACCGGTGGGCAGATGATCGACGGCTGGCGGCCGAAAGCCGTTGCCCTCGACATCGACGGCACGCTCCTGCACCTGGACGAGACGATCTCCCCGGCCGTCATCGACGCCGTACGCCGGGCCGCCGCCGAGGTCCCGGTGATCCTTGCCACCGGCAGGTCCTGGCAATCCACCAAGCCGGTCGCGGACTTCCTCGGCCTGCCGGACGGATTCGTTGTCTGTAGCAACGGCGCGACGACGATGCGCTACCCCGACGGCGAGGTGGTGGACGAGCGGACCTTCGACCCGACGACCGTGATCGCCGCGGTCCGCAAGCATGCCCCGAACGCGCGGATGGCGGTGGAGGAGCACGACTTCGGCTACCGGGTGACCGCGCCGTTCCCGGCCGGGGATCTCGGTGACGGCAGCGGGATCCGGGTGGTGACGGACGAGGAGCTCGCGCCGGAACCCGTCACCCGGTTGATCATCCGCGACCCGGCCCAGTCCGAAGCGGACTTCGTCCACCTGGCGGAACGCCTCGGCCTGCACGGGGTCAGCTACTTCGTCGGCTGGACCGCGTGGCTCGACATCGCACCCGAGGGTGTGGACAAGAGCACCGGCCTCAAGGTGGCGATGGCCCAGTTCGACCTGGAGGCTGCGGATCTAGTGGCGATCGGCGATGGGCGCAACGACATCGAGATGCTCGTCTACGCCGGTCTGGGGATCGCCATGGGGGCAGCTCCGGACGAGGTGAAGGCCGCCGCCGACGAGGTGACCAAGACGGTCCATGACGACGGCGTGGCCGCAGGCCTCAACCGCTGGTTCTGAGCGCCCTGTACGGGCAAAGCGGCATCAGCCACAACGGCGAAAACCCGCATGATCATTCGTCCCCTTTTCACCCTCCCCGCTGACTTTCCAGTCACTGT
>NZ_DASRXP010000199.1:0-6776 GCF_035687465.1 Kribbella sp. | reverse complement strand
GGTCAGCGCCGAGCTCCAAGCCTTGCCGTGCGAGCTTCTTCACGAAGGCGCCGGCGAACTGGTCCGGCATCAGCACCCGGCCGCGGTCGTAGCCTGCCCGGGCGAGGCGGGATTCGGCGTTCAGGTGCCCCGGTGTGGCATAGGTCGCGCGACCGGGCGCCCGGTACGACGAGTCGCCGTTGGCCAGGCGCAGCTGCGGCGGCAGGATGCTCGCTCCGGGCCGCTCGGCGTCCAGCGCCACCGCCTTGGACAAGCCCTTGCTGGTGAGGCCGTCCAGCAACGCGGTGAGCTGGCCGGGTTCCATCTGGCCGAGTTCGTCCGGCAACGCGAGGCTGATCGCGCGGGTCAGGTCACCCGCGCGCCACTCGGCCTGCGTCTCCTGCACCTCCGCCAGCGCCTGGCCGAGGATCTCGTCCTCGTTCCACGCCTCGGCTTCGGCGCGCTGCTGCCGCATCCCGAGTACGCCGTCGGCGACCTTGCGCAGGCCGCCTGACACCTCGGCGCGCAGCTCGGCGTCCCACCGTTCCAGCCGCTCGGCGGTCGTCTCGCCGGTGTGCGACTTCGCCTTGCGGGTCGCGAGAGTCGCGCGCTGCTGCAGCCGATCCAGCTCCAGCCCGTTCGGTTCGCGACCGAACCTGGCCTGGAAGTCCCGCACGAGCCCGGCGGTCGTCTTGGTGATCGCCCGCCGCCGCGAGCTGAACAGGTCCATCACGGGCTGTTCGATCCCGACGATCTCGCGGGCCTCGCCGTCGGCGCGGAGTTTGAACTCCACGCCGAGCGTCCGGGTCAGGTGCTGCTCCATCACGCGCTCGCCGACCGCGCCGGCCGCGGCCCGGTACTTGTAGAGGGCCTGGCCGTCGAGGGTGCGCCACTTGCCGTCCGGGCCTTGGACCCGGTTCAGGATCGCGTTGTGGATGTGCAGTTGCGGGTCGTGGTCGCGGGAGTCGTGCTGGAAGAACGACGCGATCGTCCAGTCGTGCGCGTCGGCCCACCGGCCGGTCACGCCGCCGTGGTGACCGACCCGGACATAACCGGCCTTGTCGGTCAGGTAGTCCAGCGCGGCCCGGTTCCCGGCCCAGATCGCTTCCTCGACCGCGCGCCGGTGCTGACCCCACGCCTCGGCCTCGGCGTCGGCCTTGCCTACGGCGTCGCCGTATCGGTGCACCGATTGCTCGTCACCGGTGCGCACCGCTTCGGCCAGTGCACCACGCGCGGCTTCGGCTGCACCGATGGCCCGCACCTCTTCGGCCTCGAACGCGGTGTGCAGCACCGTGACCGACTTCTGCACCGAGAACGTCGCGTCGTGGAACGCGGTGTTGCGTTGCGCCTTCTGGCCTGCCAGGACGCGCAGCTCCGCTCGCCGCTCCGCATCTGCACCGGGCTCCTTGGCCAGTGCAGCCGCGTACAGCTCGTCCTCGGTCTTGTACGCGCGCCCGGTGTGGCCGAGGGTGTCGGCCTCGTCCCACTGCGAGGGGTCGCGGAACCGGGCATCGCGCGGGTCGAGGAACCGCTCGTACAGCGCGTTCATGTCCTGCGGGTCGACCTCGCCGGCCAGGCCCAGCGTCTCGGCGGCGCGGCCGTACCAGCGGCCGGGCGGCTCTCCGGCCGCGGTGGCGCCGGTGTAGTAGTTCTCCCTGCCGGCCGCGACTGCGCCGAGCAGGTAGTCGGAGCTGTGCCCGCTGCCGATGCGCATCACGAGGCACCCCCGGGCACCCGGGCAACAGTCGCGCGGCCCACGGACGCCTGGCCGTGGGCCGCGTCAGCCGACCGACGACAAACGGAGTCGAGGCTCCATCTGATCGTGATGCATTGGTGTGTATCGATGTTCTTGGTCTTCGGGTTGTCTGCTTGGTGCTGCTGGATTGTCACTTGGTTGGTGGTTCCTTCGGTCGCGTTGGTGACTTGCTGCTGGGTCTTGGCTGGGGTGTTGATCGGGTTGTTCATCGGGTGCTGCTGTTTTCGAATTCGCGGTCTGTGCTGGTCTCGTCGGCCTGGTCCTCGGCTGGGTTTTCGCCGGGCTCGGTGATCAGCTGGAGTTGGCCTCGGATCTCGGTGGCCTCGGGTATGGCGTCCGAGCCGTCGCGGGGGGCGGTGTCGTCGGCGGGAGGGGTGAGCCAGCCGAGCTTCTCGGCGAGGCGACGGGCTACCCCGAAACCGCAGTCGAGGACGCGGGTGATCTCGCGCTGACTGAGCGGCGCTCCGCCGTGCTTGGTCGCCGATACCCGGAGCAGTTCGGCCAGGTCGTCGTCATCGGAGCGGCGTGCTCGGCCGCCGGTCGGAGCGGGCTTGGTGGTGGCGTCGATCGATGGCGCGCTCTGCTCCGGAGCGCTGCCGGTGCGGAGCAGCTGTTGCACCGGACCAGAGCCCTGCACTGCACCGGCAGAGCGCACTGGAGCGGGCGAATCGGTGCGGCCGCTCTCTTGCACTGGTGCACCGCGCAGTGCACCGAGAGCGAAGCCCACCAGCCACCCCGGCAGTCCGGCAGGCTGCGGCTGCCGGGTTTCAGGCTCGGCCGCCGTGGGGCTGGTGAGGCCGAGCGCTGCCGAGTCGACCAGTGCAAGCAACTCGCCCGGGGTCAGTCGCCCGGCGGCGGGCAGCAACGTTGCCAGCTCGCCCGCCGACAGCAGGCCGTCGCGGATCGTCTGCAACGCGGCGGTCCTGGCCGCGCGGGCGGAGTCCAGCGGCCACGCCTTGCGGCTCGGGCAGATCGATTCCAGCCGCGACGCCATCCGGACGACCTGCTGCACCAGGGCCCGGGCCGCGGCCGGGTCATCGGTGCCGGTCCTTGCCAGGTGCACCCAGACGCGGGTGGTGATGACCGGCGAGGTGAACCAGGTCAGGACGCTGAGTTTGGCGCGGGTCGGCTGGGCGAGCTTCATGTGCAGGCGCAGCATGTGCGCGAGCATCTCGACCAGCACCGCGTAGGCCAGCGGCGCGAGTGCGTGCGCGATGGCGTCGGCGATTCCGGTGGCGGTGTCGATGTTCAGCCACACGGTGCCGCCGATGAACACGTACGTCGTCAGCAGAGCCCCGGGGATGCGCCAGCCCCTGGTCAGGGCGGCGAGGCGTAGCGCGGTGCAGGCGATGATCATGCCGTCGGCAACCAACGGCACGAGCGGGCTGTTGAACTTCGCCGACACCGCGCCGAACGAGCGGGCGCCGCCGATTGCGGCGACACCGAGCGCGGCGAGGATCGCCACCACGATCAGCACCCGGCGACCGGTCCAACCGCCCCGGCCCACCGATCGAGCGAATGCGCGTGCGGTCCGGCGGACCAGCAGGATCGCGCCGACGGCGAGGGCGGCGAACAGGACGAGTCCGGTCACGCCGGCCGCGACCATAGGCCCGGTCAGCGCGGTGCCGGTCGGCATCCAGTCGGGGACAACGGAGAGCGTGGTCATCGGTGACCTCCAGCGGTGTCGGAGACGGCGGCGAGTCCGCCGCGGCGGCCAGCCTTGACCTGGTCCTTGGTCGGGGCTGGCCCGTTGTGGTCGCGGTTCGTGGCCCACCAGGTGACGAACGGGTCGGCGTCGATCGCGAGCGGGACGGTGACTGCGACCTGGCCGGCGGGGTCGCGGTGCGCGAGTGCGTCACAGCCCGGCGCGTAGGCCGCAACCCGGCGAGTCACTCCCGGACGTTGCCGGTCGTGCCAATCGCCGACGAGCTTGTTCGAGGCTTCCGGGCCCTGGTAGGCGCCGGTCCAGGCGTCCATCAGCCACAGCAGTTCCTCGACGATCTCGGGGTGCCACAGCCAGCACGGCGGCACCGCGTCCCGGGCGTCGCCGTAGCGGAGGAACACCGTCTGCAGCCACGGCAGCAACTCGCTCAGGACCGCCTGCACGGCGGCCTCGTCCTCGGCGAGCGTCAGCCACGACCGGACCGGTCCCGGCTTGCCCTTGCCGTCACCCGCAGTTCCGGCGCGCTTGGCGGGCGATTGGGTCATCAGGTCGCCCAGCTCGGACACGATCGATGCGAGCCGCGCCACCTCGCCCGCGCTGGCGGCGTTCCGCACACCGCCCTTCAACGCGGCCACGTCACGCGACAGCGCCTCGACCGTGCGGGCGAGCCCGGCCACGGCCTGCTGTGCGGCGACGCCGGGGTCTTGGTGGTCGTTGTGCTTCACTGCTCGTCCTCCTCGTAGTGCTCGGCGAACCAGTCCGCCAGCGCGTCCGGGTCGAGCGCGACCCATCCGGTGGGGTGACCGTCGGCGTCGTAGGCCGGCCGCGCCTCAAGACCCCAGATCTCGGCGAAGTCCTCGCACCTCCACCTCGCCCGCAGCTCGTTGCCGTCAGCCTCAATCGGTGTGCTCATGCCGCCCCCGCCTCCCACTCGAGCGCGTCGGTTCTGGTGTCGGCCTCGGTCGCGGCGCAATCGTTCGCGTTGTCGTCGTTGGAGTGCCAGCGGATGAGTTGCTCGTCCCGCTCGACCTGCTGCGCCGCGCGTTCCTCGTCGTGGTGCGTCGCGGCGCGGGTGACAGCTTCGGCGGCACGGTCGATCGCCGCCGAAGCCTCACCTCGCCCCACCGGGTCATCACTGCGGGCAGCTTGTTGGCCGGTGTCCTGTGCTTCGCGTTGCCAGTCGTGCAAGGTCTTCCAGGTGCTGGTGCCGCCTGCGGTCGGCGTGACGCCGTCGGCGTGGCAGTCACCGCAAAGCTGGTCGGTCGTGCGCACGAAGTGGTCCACCGGGCCGCACTCGGCGCACACCTTCCGCGCCGCGAGAGCCTTCTCGACCGCCGCGAGCTGAGCCTCGGACGCGGTCCGCTTCGGCTTCGCGTGCGCATCCACGTACAGCCACGCGAACCGCTGATCCCTCTTCCAGCTCAGCCGGGCGAACGGCTCCTGCCCACCCCGAGACATCCCGCGCTCGCGCAGCTGCCGACGAGTCGACAGCCCCGACGGCGCCTGCCCGAACCCGAACTCGGGCAAGCCGTCGCGGACACGGCCCGGCCACCTGCGGCCGTCCCACAACCGGACCCACTCGACACCCCGCGTCATGACGGCTCCCCGTCCCACAACCGGACCGGCTTGCCGGTGGCTGTCGCGTAGGCGATCTCGCGGCGGGTCGAGTCCCCGACGTACCCGGCGGGATTCACCACGTAGACCCAGCTCGCCAGATCGATCTTGGCCAGGTGCAGCCGGTCAAGGCGTGCCTTATCGGCAGCGCTGACCGGGTCGCCTGCATGGCCAAAGACCCCGGGCGCGAGCACGATGTACCCGGCCAGCGTCAGCTCCCGGTTCACCGCGGCGATCTCGTCGCGGAACCGCGTCGACCCGCAGATCACCACCACCACTGCTGCCGTCATCGCACACCACCGCTCGGGCGGTCGACCTTGCTGGCGGTGCGATCGTCCTGGCCGGCACCTGCCGCGCGCGCTTTGCGGGTGGCGGCGATGAGCCGGAGTCGTGCCATGAACTCCCGCGCCGGGTCGTTCGCCTCCAACCACCGCACCGCCGCACCGACCCTTCGGGCAGCCGGGTCGGTGATCCGTGTGCGGGCCACGCCTGCGATGCGGCCGAACCCGGAGGCCGCCTGGTCGCGGAGCCATTCGGTCTGGCCGAGCAGCCATCCCCCGACCCGGGCCTCGGCAGCGGTCTGCAGCCTGACCGCTGCTTGCACTGTCGGTCGGTTGCGGAGCTGCTCGGTGCGCACATCCCAGCGCTTGTAGGCCATCCGGGCTTTCGTGATAGCCGGTGGCATGCCGTTGCTGATGACAAGGACCTGCCCGGTCCGCAGCTCCTGCACCTGGCCCGGCGTCAGGACCGGGGTCTTGCGGGTGCTCTCCGACCGCGAACCGGTCGAACGGTCACGCGTGATCGCGGGCTCTTCACGTTCACCGGCCAGCGTGGACCAGTACCGCAGGTCATCATCGTCGCCGGTGCCACCGAACAGCACCTTTGTCGCGGTGTTCGTCAGCAGCGAGCCGGTGGCAGCGTCACCGAACCGCTCCCGCATCTGGGCGCGGGACTGCGCCGCGATGTGCATGGTGATCCCGCGCGACCCGAAGTCACCCGACCACTGGTCGAGCGGGATCAGGCAGATCAGCGCGGCCTCGTCCAGCACCATCGTGAGCGGCGGATCGAGCCGCTCCCCCGGCATCCCGGCCGCCAATCGCCTGGCCTGGCGGGCAATGTGCGCCGTCAGCGCGGTGACCAATGGCGCGGTCTTCTTGTCGTCGGCACCGATCAGGTACACCGTGCCGTTCTCGTCCAGCAACCGCTGCACGTCGAACTGCGGGCCACCCCGCAGCGCAGACGCCGCGGCCGACGGGACCGACAACCAGCTCAGCGCGGGCATGATCGACGTCGAGATGCTCGACTGAGTGTTCGGGTTGTTGGTGAAGAACTGCTTCGCCTCCTGCTCCATCCCGGCCGCCGACGCCCCAACGATCCGCAGCTCGTACAGCACAGCGCGTGCGGCCTCCTCCGTCGGATGCGCGACCCACTGCTGCACGTCGAACATCGAATAGCCGCCCAGTGCGGCAGCGTGCATCAACGCCTGCAGCGTCTGCTTGGCGAACCCGTCCCACCGCTCGCCCTGCCCATCGCTCTTCGACCGGCCGATACCGTCGATCAGGTCAGCTGCCCGGTCCATGGCGACCGCCGCATCCGTGCAGCCGTTGAGCGGGTCGAACCCGATCGTCGAACCGTCCGTGGTCAAGCCGGACGGGTCGAACACCCACAGCGGGCCCTTCCGGCCCCGGCTGGCGCTGGTCAGGCGCAGGATGTCTTGCTTGGTGGAGGTGGTGATCACCGCGCCCGGAGCATCCAGGACGTGGT
>NZ_DASRXP010000198.1:0-15749 GCF_035687465.1 Kribbella sp. | reverse complement strand
CCGGGAGGAGCGGGCCGATGACCCTCGAGACGGTGCTGCTGGTGGCCGCCGCGTTGTTCAGCGTCGGCTTGTACGGGGCGTTGTCCCAGCAGGTAATTGTGATGGTGATGATGGGCCTCGAGCTGATGATCAACGCGGTGATCCTCGCCGCTGCCGGGTTCTGGTGGTTCGTCACGCCGAACCCGACCGGACAGGTGCTGCTGCTGGTGATCATCGCCGCGATGACGGTCGAGATGGCGATGGGTTTCGCGGTCGCCACACTCGTTCACCGTGAGCGTGTCGGCGACATGACTGACACCGCAACTGACCTGTCACGATGAGCGGCCTCTTGCTCTGGCTACTGGTGTTGCTGCCTGCCGTGGTGGGCGGCTCGCTATGCCTTCTGCGCCCGCCCGGTCGAGTGGCGACAGTCCTCGCCTTGGCCACCGCGGGTGCCGGTGTGATTCTGGCCGTGCAGGTGGCAATCACACGCCCGGCGGTTGCGGTTCCCTTTATGGCGGGCACCGATTTCGCCCTCAAGGTTGATGCGTTGTCGGCGCTTGTGGTCCCCACCGTCACTGCCGTGACGTTTCTAGTGTTGGTCTTCTCCGCAGGAGACATCCGCGAGGCCCGGGCCCGGTTCTTCGGGCTGATGCTGCTGTTCAGTGCGGCGGCGGCGCTCACAGCCACAGCAGCTACCCTTCCCGTCCTGCTCTTGGCCTGGGAAATCATGGGCGCCGCATCCTATGCCCTGATCGGGTTCTGGTGGCGCGACGATCGCCGGGTCAGCGCTGGACTGACCGCGTTCATTACCACTCGCACGGCCGATGTCGGCCTGTATGTCGCTGCGGCTGCGGCGCTTGCCGGCGGGGCAGGTTTCCTGCTAAGCGACCTTGCCGACGCGGCAAGCGGGTGGCGGCATGTCATCGCTGCCGGAGTCCTGGTCGCGGCGCTCGGCAAGGCGGCTCAGTTGCCGTTCTCGTTCTGGCTGTCACGTGCCATGGAAGGCCCCAGCCCGGTGAGCGCTCTGCTCCATTCGGCGGCCATGGTCGCGATGGGCGGCTACCTGCTGCTCCGGACTGAACCGCTGCTGAGCTCCACCGGGTGGGCGTCCCCGGTCACCGCCTGGGCAGGGGCTGCCACCGCCCTGCTGCTCGGTGGTGTCGCAGTCGCGCAGTCGGACCTCAAACAGTTGCTTGCCGCATCGACCGCGGCACAGCTGGGGTTCGTGGTGATGGCCGCCGGGGTCGGCTCGGTCAGCGCCGGGACCGCTCACCTGCTGGCGCATGCCGCCACCAAGGCGCTGTTGTTTCTGGCAGCTGGGGCGTGGCTTACCGCGCTTGGCACCAAACAGCTCAGAGGGCTGCGGGGGGTCGCGCGACGCTGGCCGGTGGTGGGCTGGTCGGCGACCATCGGGGCGCTCGCACTCGCCGGCGTTGCGCCGCTGTCGTTGTGGGCGACGAAGGACTCGGTCCTCACCGCCGCGCTGGACAAGTCCGGGTGGCTCTATCTGGTTGGTCTCGCCGCCGCTGCCTTGTCAGCTGCCTATGCGGGCAAGATGTTGGTAGTCATCTGGCGGACCGCCCCGCGTGATGACACCGAGCCTCGCGACGGGGGGGAAGAGGTAGCGACTGGGACTGTAAACAGGTTGCAGCAGGTGCCGCTGGTGGTACTGGCCATGGGCGCCGCCGTGCTTGGTCTCCTGGCCTTTCCGCCGCTCGGCAACGCCCTTGCCCGGGCCCTCGGCGAGGATCGCCGGCACCCGTCGTTGCTCGAGTTCATTGGGTCCGCGGTTCTCGCCCTTGCCGTTGTGTGCGCGGCGGCGTGGTGGAAGCTCCCGGAGCCACGATGGGCCGCCAACTGGCTGGGTCTCGAGGCCGCCGCCACCGCAATCGTCGTACGCCCGACCCTGCGATTGGCGCAGACGCTGGCAACCTTCGATGACCGGGTAGTCGACCGCGCCGTCACTACCACCGCGGCAGCCGTCCTACGCCTTGCCAGGGAATGCGCCCAGTTCGACCAGCGGGTCGTGGACGGCGCTGTGGAGGCGTTCGCGAGCCAGGTCCGCCGGTTCGGCGAATTGGCGCGCCGCCCGCAGACCGGTCAGCTCCACCAGTACTATCTGCAAGCCCTCCTGGTGCTTGCGGCCGGCATCATCGTTCTCATCGCGGCGAGGTGACTTGTGCTCAGTCTGATCATCTTCCTGCCGCTGGCCGCGGCCGGCGCGCTGCTCGCGGTACCAGGTCTGCGCGACGGCGCGGCACGGTGGGCGTGGGTAGTGGTCACGGCTATCGAGGTGGCGCTGGTTGTCGTCGTGTGGCTTCGGTACCAGTCGCCGCTGGACGGTGGGCTGGCGTTCGAGGAACAGGTCGAGTGGATCCCCGGTGTCAACAGCAGCTATCACCTTGGTGTGGACGGGCTCTCGTTGCCGTTGATCGCGATGACAGTGGTGATCTTCGCAGCCTGTGCGATCTACGCGCTGGGTGAGCGCCACCGTCCCCGGATCCAGGCCGCACTGTTCCTGTTCTTGGAAAGCGTCAGCCTGGGATTGTTCGTCTCCGCGGACCTGATCTTGTTCTTCGTGTTCTTCGATCTGTCGATCGTCGCCATGTACTTCGCCATTGCCGGCTGGGGCCACGGCGACGCGGCGAGATCGGCACTGAAGTTTTTCCTCTACACATTCCTCGGCTCTCTTGCCCTGCTGGTCGGATTCATCGGCTTGTACGTCGCCGCGGACCCGCACACGTTCGACATGGTGCAGCTGACCGCTGCTATGCCGCTGGCCAACAGGCCCGTCGCCGGCGGCCTGGTGTTGGCGGCGATCCTGATCGGTCTGGCAGTGAAGACCCCGACCGTCCCGTTCCACACCTGGTTGCCACCTGCCCATACCGACGCCCCTGCCGTCGGATCTGCGGTGCTGGCCGCGGTTCTGCTGAAGATGGGGACGTACGGTTTTGTCCGGATCGCGATGCCGATGCTGCCTCAGGCATGGCGCGCCTGGGCCTGGATCGTGATCGTGGTCGGCGTCATCTCGGTGCTCTACGGTGCGCTGGTTGCTCTAGCACAGAACAACGCGAAACGGATGATCGCCTATACCTCGGTCAACCACATGGGCTACATCGTGCTCGCGGTCGGCGTCGCAGGCCTGGTCGGCGGCGACACCACGCAAGCGCGGGAGGTCGCGGTCACCGGCGCCGTGACCCAGATGGTCAGCCACGGCCTCATCACCGGTGCCCTGTTCCTGCTCGCCGGCGTCCTACAGGATCGCGCCTCCACCTACGATCTGGACGCCTATGGAGGCCTGGCTGGACCGGCCCCGAAATTCGCCGCCCTGTTCGCTATCGGTGCGTTCGCCTCCCTGGGACTGCCCGCGTTCTCCGGGTTCATCGCCGAATTCCAGATCTTCACCGGCAGCGTCGCTGCAGCGCCGGTCACCGCCCTCGCCGTACTTGGCATCCTGATCACCGCCGCGCTCTTCCTGCGGGCACTCCAGCAGCTGTTCACCGGCGAGACCCGCGGCAGCTCCGTCGGCTTCGGCGACCTGCGGCGCTCCGAGATCTGGTCGGCGGGACCGCTTCTCCTGCTGTCCCTGCTGATCGGCGTCCTGCCAAGGCCGCTGCTCGACCAGATTGAACCCGCAGCGCGTCTGGTCATCAAACTGGTGGGGCGGTAGCTGGTGAACTCGGAGATGGGGCTGCGGCCGCTGCTGCTACTGCCCGAGATCCTGCTGTTCGTCGGCGGCGTGGCGTGCCTCATCGTCGGCTCGTTCCTGTCACGGCGACGGCAATGGCTCACCCGTGTCGTCGCGGCAGCCGCCCTGCTCGGCTGCATCGTTGCCGCCAGCATCGAACTGGCCCGACCAGCCCAGACCGCCTTCGAGGGAAGCTTTGGAGTCGACACCGGCACAGGCATCGCCCGCAGCATCGCCGCGATCGCCACCCTGCTGGTCCTCGCCCTCGCCACGGACGAGATCGCCGGATCGCCGCGTGAGAGCGAGACCTATGCGCTCCTGCTCTTCTCCGCCACTGGCACTCTGGTCCTGGCCGGCGCGGACGACCTGCTCGTCCTGGCCACCGGATTCTTGCTGACCAGCATCCCGCTGTACGGCCTCGTCGGCCTCGCGCGCACCCCGAAGAGTGCCGAAGCGGCCATGAAGACTTACCTCCTGGGTGCCCTGTTCGGCATCCTCCTGCTCCTCGGCGTCACCATCCTCTACGGCATCGCCGGCACCACCGCATACGCCGAGCTGGATGAAGGGCTCGCCAGTGCACCCGCCGCCGCGACGGCAGCGGGGCTCGTCGCAGTGCTCGCCGGTCTGATGTTCAAGGCAGGGGGAGTCCCGGCACACTTCTGGGTGCCCGACGCGGCACAAGCAGCCAGTGGCACGGTCGCCACCTTCCTCACCACCGTGCCGAAGATCGGTGCCATCGTCGCGGCATACAGGCTCGTGACGGCACTGCCCGACAACGTCGGATGGCCATTGTTGGTGGCGATCCTCGCCGCGGCCAGCATGAGTCTTGGCAACCTCGCGGCCTATTGGCAACAAGATCCCCGTCGCATGCTCGGCTGGTCGACCGTCAGCCAGGTCGGTTTCCTCCTTGTCCCGGTCTCCGTTGCAGGCCACAGCGACCTGGCGTTGCCGTCAATGCTCTACTACCTGGCCGGCTATACCGTCACGAACGTTGCTGCCTTCGCGGTCACCACCGCGCTACCGGGTCACAGGGACCTCGCCTCCTACCGTGGGCTCGCCAGCTCCCATCCGTGGCTCGCCGGTTCTCTGGTCGTGGCCCTGCTGGGCTTGGTCGGAACACCACCCACCGCTGTGTTCATCGGCAAGCTGACCACGGCCACAGCCGCCTGGGACGGCGGTCAGGCATGGCTGGTGGTCGTGGTCTTCGCCAACTCACTGGCCAGCCTCTTCTACTACCTGCGCTGGATTGTCCCCATCTACCGAATCGGAACGGCCGAGAACATCCCGACGCCTCGGTTCACACCCTCACCGTGGTCGACCCGCGCCGCCATTGCCGCCTCGGCGGCGACCCTCCTGCTGGGCGTCGCTGCAGGCGTGGTCTGGAAAGTTGCCGATGGCGTACTCATACGGTGAGAAGTCCAGGCAGGGAACCTTCGCGGTCGTGGCGGTGTAGACGGTACGGAGGTGAACCGCCATGAGATTTCGCACACTGGCAGGCGTCGCGGTACTGCTCATCATCGGCACATTGTGCGTCGGCTCCCCGGCACAGGCCGGTGGCTGGGCGACCACGCTTCTCGACCCGTTACCGAACAAGTTGGAGGTCGGCCGGGCGTACACGGTCGGATTCTGGGTCCTGCAGCACGGATCGCATCCGTACGACGGCGAGCTCGGCAAGAAGGGCCTGAGGCTGGTCGACGCGGCCGGCAGGACCACGGAGTATCCGGGGACCGCGCTGCCAGAGGCCGCCCATTACGCCGCGGCCGTGGTCTTCCCGAGCGCCGGTAGCTGGCGGCTGTACGGCATTCAGGGCATCTTCGCCGACTACGAGATCGGTACAGCCAATGCGCCCGGAGGGCTGACGGTGCTCCCGACGCCGCCACCGATGATCATGGACGACGGCCACGGTGCTCATTGGGGCGCAGTCCGCCCGCTCATCACGATGACCGAGGCGCACGCCGCAGTGCCGATCACGCCGGCCACGGCCGCTCCGGCGGCAAGTCACCTGAGCAGCACGTCCGGATGGCTGGCACCGGCAATCGGCGGCGGCGTCATGGCCATGGCTGGACTCGTATTGCTTTGGTGGCGCGCGGAGGAGGTCAAGGCCCGCTACGATCCTGGGCCGCCATTGATTCAGCCCACCCAGGCCATCCATCGTGACTGGACGCCGCGGATTTGTGAGGTCAGTGGGGTACCACGCCTTCGGCGAGCACACGGCGGTAGGCGGTGATGCGGTCCTCGACACTGTCCAGGCAACAGCTCGAAAACTTGGAGGCTTCGGCGGAGGTGTAATAGAGGCAGCAGGTGTTGCGCAGATAGAATAGCCCCTCGCGATTGTTCTCCCGCAGCCTGATTACCTTGCCCAGGGCATCGAGTCCTCCGGTCGAGGCGGCGAGGAACTTCTGGTAGGTGCGCTCCAGGAGCTCCACATCACCACCCCTACGGCTTGCTATACAGAACGACGAAGGTGTCGACCACGCCGATCAGCACTACCCGGTACCTCCGCAGCGCGTCGTGGATCGACAGGCCTTCGTCCTGCCTGGCACGCCGCATCAGAGCATGAGCGTCGGCGATGGCGGCGTCCTTCATCGTCCGCAGCATCATCGAGGTCTCGAGCGTGTAGCGGACCGCACCGTCATGACCGCGAAGTTCGCTGGGATCATGCCGCGGTGAAAAGGTCGAGGACTGCAATCCCCAGTGCCAGGTATTCGCTACTACGGCGCCGCTCGGTGCTGTCGAGCCCGAGCAGGAAGATCGCTGAGTCGCGGAGTCCCCGGGCAAACTCGGCGGGCCCCCGATACGGCGTCTGGCCGGCTAGATAGGCGTGCTGGACGAGTGCCCTGGAGATGGTGTCGATCCCGACTCTGAACGTCTCCGGCGGCTCGCGATCGGTCGTGGTCGCGGCCATCGTCACCTGATCGCCGGCGCTGAGCGGGGCGGGGCGGGCATCCTCGTTCGCTGCCAGCGCACGCCACATCGCCAACGTCGTCTCCCGAGCGACCACCGGCACCACAGCCCCGAGCGCGCTCGGCCCACAATGCGTCACGTTCACGACGCCGTCGCTGTCATGCCAGACCACCGTGTGCGTAGCACTCGTGACCGACTCCGAGCGACAAAGTCGCATGCGAGAGGAGAGGTAGTCCAGTTGACTCGAGGTCAGGTGGCTTCCCGAGGCGGCGACCAACGGAGTCAACTGCGGGTCGACACGTCGCGCCCCACCCAAGAACTGCTCGCTGACCGCATCTCCGACTCTGCCGAAAGGTTCAGCAGCACCGAACCTGGCCAGGATTCGTGACGCCGCTGCGCGGTCGTACGCCGCGACCGGAGGCTCCCGTTCGGTCGACATCCTCAGGGAACCTCCCCAGCGCCGCACCTGAGAACTCCCGAGCCGCTCGACTCCCGCGCTCAAGTGTAGGAATTCCTGTCAGCGTTGGACCGGCGCAGCGTGTCCGCGCTTCTGGAGCGACGCGACCGCATCAGCAGAGCATGGCTATTGCGATTAGATACATCTAATCTGTTCCTGTGATAGCTCAAACGGCGCGGTCGGCGCAGTGTTGCGAGATCGCTCATACGGAGACGGTCGAGGACTATCTCCGGACGATCTTCAAGCTCGCCGGTCGGGGGCTCGCCGTCACGACCTCCGCGCTGGCCGAGCAGCTCGGGGTATCTCCGCCGACCGTGTCGGCGATGCTGAAACGCCTGGAAGCCAGTGAACTGATCGATCGCTCCGCTGCTCGTTCCATCGTGTTGACGCCCCACGGCGACAGGCATGCCACGGGGGTGACGCGCAGGCATCGGCTGGTCGAGACCTTCCTCGTCGAGGTGGTCGGCCTCGACTGGGACGAGGTCCACGTGGAGGCCGATGTGCTCGAGCATGCGATCAGCGAACGGCTGGAGAACAGGATCGACACGTTGCTCGGACATCCGACGCACGACCCGCACGGCGACCCCATCCCGCCACGCGACGGCGAGCATGTCGAGTCGTGGGCGGCCGCCCTCGGCAGTGTTCCTTCGGGGAGCCGCTTCCGGGTGCAAAGGGTGGCCGACGACGACAGCAACGCCCTGCGGTACCTGGCCGAGCGGGACATCAAGCCGGGCGCGATCCTCGAGGTGATGAGCCGCGAGCCCTTCAATGGTCCGATATGGGTGACGGTCGGAGCGCGCAGCCATGCGCTCGGGCTGACGCTCGCGGACCTCGTGCACGGGGAGACCGCCTGATGCCCGGCTCGTCCCGGCGCGGGTTCCTGCTGGGAGGAGCGGGGGTTGCGCTCGGTGCGGTACCCGCGCAACCGCAGCAGGCGAGTGCCGGCCCGAGTCCGCCGACCCACCCGGGTCACGGCACTCCGACAGGTCATGGCGGCGGGATCAACGGCCCGACCTTCCATGGCGGCAGCGTCGACCACGTCGCCAACGGGTTCGACCCCAGCCAGATTCTCCGGGACTTCGACTATGGCAAGGTGTCGAAGCTGCCGGGTGCCCGGATGCTGCGCGAGTGGGAGATCTACGCGTCGGACCGTGAGATCGAGGTCGCGCCCGGCCTGCGGTTCGAGGCCTGGACCTTCAACGGACGCATACCCGGTCCGACCCTGCGCTGCCGGGCAGGGGACCGGCTGCGAGTGCGGTTCGTCAATGCGTCTGCGCATCCGCACACGATGCATTTCCATGGCATCCATCCGGCCGAGATGGACGGAGTCCCAGGGATCGGGCGGGGTGTGATCGAGCCCGGCGGTGACTTCGTCTACGAGTTCGACGCGGTGCCGTTCGGCCTCCATCTCTACCATTGCCATGTCGGGCCGCTGGCCGAGCACATCGCCCGGGGCATGTACGGCACCTTCATCATCGATCCACCGCAAAACCGTTCGCCGGCGGACGAGATGGTGATGGTGATGCACGGCTACAACACCAACTTCGATGCTCAAGGCAACCAGCTGTACGCCGTGAACGGGATCCCGTTCCACTACATGAACGAGCCGGTCCGGGTGAAGCGTGGCGAGCTGGTGCGGATCTACCTGGTGAACATCCTGGAGTACGACCCGATCAACAGCTTCCACCTGCACGGGAACTTCTTCGACTACTACCCGACCGGGACACGGCTGGAGCCCACGGAGTTCACCGACACGGTCGTCCAGGCTCAAGGCCAACGAGGGATCTGCGAGCTGCGATTTCCGTATCCAGGCAAGTACATGTTCCACGCACACAAGAGCGAGTTCGCCGACCTCGGCTGGATGGGTTTCTTCGAGGTGACCGAGTGAGCGGCTCGACGACGCGGAGGCTGTTGCCGGGTTGGCTCCTGGTGGCGACAACTGTCGCCGTTGCTGCCGTCGCGATGATCATGCTGGCAGTCCTGGGCGGTCGCGCCCTCCCAGACCGGACCGGTCCACCAGTGGAACAGTTGGTTGTGGAGCGCACAGTCCTGTCGCCGAGCACGATCGAACTGACGCTGCGAAACACCGGACCCGATGCCGTGCAGATCGCCCAGGTCTTCGTCAACGACGTGTATGTCGGCTTCACCGGCGCCGTTCAACCGCTGGGCAGGCTGGCCACCGACACTGTGCGGTTGGACTACCCCTGGCAGGACGGCCACCCGTACGTCGTGTCGATGCTGACGTCATCGGGTGCCGTCATCGAGCACGAGATCCCAGCAGCGGTGCAGACTCCCACGGCCGACGGGGACCTGCTGGCCTTGATGGTGCTGCTGGGGACTTACGTCGGCATTATCCCGGTCGCTCTCGGGATGATGTTCCTGCCCGTTCTGCGCAGAGCCGGGCGGCCGCTGGTCCGGGTCCTGCTGGCGCTGACAGTGGGGTTGCTCGCGTTCCTCGCCGTCGATGCCGCAGTGGAGGGATTCGATCTCGCTGGCCGGACCGGAGGCGCGTTCGGGGGACCGCTGCTGGTGTTCCTCGGTGGTGCATTGGCGTTCCTGGCGCTCACCGCGGTCGACCGCCTCCTGCAGAACAGATCGAGCGAGAATGACGGCGGTCAGCCGGACGGCCGGCGACTGGCACTGATGATCGCGACCGGCATCGGACTGCACAACCTCGGCGAGGGGCTCGCGATCGGTTCGGCGTACGCGGTGGGTGAACTGGCTCTGGGTGCCGCTCTGGTAGTCGGCTTCGCCCTCCACAACACCACCGAGGGCCTTGCGGTGGTCACGCCGCTGACTCGTCTTCAACCTTCTCTGGGTCGCCTGCTTGGTCTCGGTCTGCTGGCCGGAGCACCGGCGATCATAGGCGCGGCGATCGGCGTCACCGTCAACAACGGAGCGCTTGCCTCGTTGCTGCTTGGCGTGGGAGTCGGTGCGATCGTTCAGGTGGTCATGCAGATCACCCCTGGTCTTCGGGACCAGGCCGGCAGGGTGCTCGGTCTGCCCGTGGTCGGCGGTCTCTCGGCTGGCGTCGTGATCATGTACGCCACCGGGTTGCTCGTCTCCGCCTGAACTGTCTCCATGACGAAGATCCCTGGCATTCATGCAGAATTCAACGTGCTCTCCGAGACTGTGCGGGCTGGCGCCGCCACTGCCGCCACAGATCGAGGAGATTGCTGTGAACGATGTTGTGAAGGATTCCGAGAGTGGCGCCGTTTCGCGGCGCCAGGTGGTCAAGTACGTGGGCGTCGGTGCGACGTTCGTGGCCGCGAACAGTGCGGCGGCGAGTGGTGCGGCCTGGGCCGACGACGACGTGGACCGTGAGCAGCAGGCGGGCCGAGGCAACCCCGGTAGCAGGGTGTGGCGGGCCGGCGATCACCATGTGCACTCGGAGTACAGCGGTGACTTCGACACTTCGGTGACGCCACCGCGGTTCTCCAAAGGTGCGGATGCTGTCTATCCGATCGTGACGAATGCGATCATGGCGAAGAACTTCGGTCTGACCTGGGCGATGTGCACCGACCATGGTGGACCGACGCACTCGAAGGTGAACCTGGAGCAGGCCTACCCGGACCTCCTGCAGTCACGCAGGCTCGTGCCGGAGGTGTTGCAGTTTTGGGGGATGGAGTTCGACGCTCCGAAGCTGGATCACCACACGCTGATGATTCCGAGGCATGACGGCGAGGCGCAGCAGCTGTTCGAGCTGGAGAGTCGCTTCGCCAAGCTGGATGCGTTCCCGTCGGATCCGGGCCGCGACACCGAGGCGAAGATGGTCGAGTTCCTGCGGACTGCCAAGGACATGCGCAACAAGCCGCTGGTGATCGCCCATCACGCCTCGCGGTCGGCCACCGGTCTGGGCGTCTACGGGCAGGACACGCCGCGGGAGTTCCGCAACGGCAACAACGCCGCACCCGACGTCTACGTCGGGTTCGAGGGGGCGCCCGGGCACCAGGCCGGCCCGCTCAACGGCGGTGCCCGTGGCGCCTACGGCAATTACCCGACCCACGGCGGCTACGACCAGATGACGGCGCGCGTCGGCGGGCTGTGGGACGCGCTGCTGGGCGAAGGGCGGCGCTGGTGGATCACCGCCACCTCCGACTCGCACGTGCACTGGACCCGGGGCGGGTCGGACTTCTGGCCGGGTGAGTACAGCAAGACCTACGTTCACGCGCGGCAGGACTACGCCGACATCATGGACGGGATCCGCAACGGGCGGATCTTCGTCACCACCGGGGACCTGATCAGCAGCCTCGACGTCACCGCGAAGAGCCGGGGCAAGGACGCGGCCGTGGGCGAGACCCTCAGCCTGAGCCGGCGCAACCGCAACGACGTCGAGATCGAGATCAGGTTCCGCCCGCTGGAGGGCAAGAACGCCAACGATGACCGGCCTGCCGTCAGTCGTGTCGACCTGATCCTCGGCCAGATCACCGGTCTGAGCGCCAACCTGGACGCGGACACGAACCCGACCACCAAGGTCGTCGCTCGCTTCGGTCCCCGGGACTGGCAGCGACAGGGACGCGACTACGTGATCCGGCACACCCTGAAGGACCTGGACCACGACGTCTACGCCCGTGTTCGGGGTACGAACACCGACGAGCTGGAGCCGGAACCAGACGGCAAGGAAAGCCCGTGGACCGACCTGTGGTTCTACTCCAACCCGGTCTTCGTCCACGTGCGCTGATCCAGCGATAGGTCTCCGTCTTCTCTCCTGGCCACCTTAGGAGGTGGCCAGGAGAGAAGGGACGCTCCCCGCTGCGATTGTGGGGGATCAGATGCGTGGGACACCGGTGGTGGTGATCCGCCCGATGCCGGGAACGAAGCGGCCAACTTGAGCTGCGTAGCTCTTGTAGGCGGCGGTATGGACCTCGAGCAGATATGGCTCTTCGACGATCCGCACTTGCAGTTGGATCGCTACGAGCAATGCGATCAGCCCAGCGACGCTGACCACGTTCGGCGCCATCAAGGTCAGGCCTGCCGCGGTGACGATCATCGCGGTGAACACCGGGTTTCGTACCCAGGTGAAGGCGCCGTCTGTCACGAGGCCGGTGCGTTCGGCGGGGTCGACGCCCACCCGCCAGGAGGTACCCATCGCCACTTGGGCGGTGACGGTTGCAGCCATCCCGACAAGGGCGATCAACAGGCCGGCTACCTATAGAGGGCGCGCGGCGAGGACAGCTAGTGGGTCGAGGCCGAGTAGCGCTGCGATAGGCCCGATCAAGCCAGTGGCGACGGCGAGGGCGAACAGTACGCCTGCCCACCATGCGACCGAGCCTGCCCGGCCGGACAGGCCGCGGAAGCCGGAATCGCCGGTCCGGCGGCGGTGGACGACCGCGCGAATCCCGAACGCGATCGTGAACCAAACGAGGTACAGCACTAACGCAGTGACGGCCATCTCTGGCGTCCCTTCTTGAAGTCAGCAGCGGTGATCGCCGCACCAGGCTTCGCGGCTTCGGCGGTCTCGGCCCGGATAGGTGCTTCGTTCGCTGGCGGGCTCCTGGCTGGTTTCAGCTGTGGGTCGGGTGTTCGTGGTCGGCGTGCCCGATGGGTTCGAGCTGGAAGGTGGAGTGTTCGACGTCGAAGTGGCCCGCCACGCAGGTCTGCAGTTTGTCCAGCAGTTGTGGGGCGTGGCCGTCCTCGAAGCATTCCCGGTCGACGACGACGTGGGCGGTCAGGACCGGGAGCCCGGACGTGACGGTGAAGACGTGCAGGTCGTGTACGTCGCGGATGTGGTCGACTTCGAGGATGTGTTCGCGGATCTTGTCCAGGTCGATGTCGGCCGGTGCGGCTTCCAGGAGCACGTTGACCGCTTCGCGGAGCAGTTTCACCGCGCGGGGCACGATGATCAGCCCGATCAACAGCGACACGATCGCGTCGGCGCGGGTGAACCCGGTCAGCGCGATCACCAGCGCCGCGACCAGAACGCCGACCGACGTTGCTGAGTCGGTGGCGACTTCGAGGAACGCGCCACGCATGTTGAGACTCGCAGTACGGGCTCGATAGAGCAGCGCGACACCGATCAGGTTGCCGACGAGACCGATCGCTCCGAAGATCGCCATGCCTCCCGGCTCGATCACGGCCGGTTCGATCAACCGGCGCGTTCCCTGGACGAGGATGTAGATGCCCATGCCGATCAGGATTAGCCCGTTGATCGCGGCGGCGAGGATCTCTGCCCGCGCCCAGCCGAACGTCCGGCGGCCGGCGGCTGGACGGGCCGCGAGTAGGGTCGCGCCGAGCGCCATGGCGACTCCGCCGGAATCGGCCAGGACGTGCCCGGCGTCAGCCAACAGCGCGAGGCTGCCGGTGATGACGGCGCCGAAGATCTGGACGGCCGCGATCGACAGCGAGATGACCAGCGTGCCGGCCAGGATGCCACGGTGCCGGCCGGTTGCGGTCACGCCGTGACCGTGGCCGTGGCCCGCGCCGCTCATCTGGCGACTCCCATGTCGCGCTCAGGATGAATAGCCTCGGTGTGTTTGGTGTGCGCGACCGCGAGGTCTACCAGCATGCGCACATGAGCGTCATCGAGCCGGTAGTAGGCCATCCGCCCGTCGCGTCGCACCGAGACGACCCGATGAGCACGCAGCAGGCGGAGCGCATGGGAGGTGGCCGATTCGGTCATCCCGGTGACCGCGGCCAAGTCACAGACGCACAGTTCCCCATCCAGCAAGGCAACCAGCAGCCTCAGCCGCCGCGGATCGCCGAGCAGGCCGAAGATGTCAGCGGTATCCACCACGTCCTCCTCAGACGGCATCCGCTCATGGACTGCAGCCACCCGATCAGGATCAACCAGTCGGACGTTGCAACTGTCGAGAGCAGCACTGATATGCACATCTGAAGAACTGTTCATACATCTACCTTAGCCCAGACTTCTCGCCACTGTCGAGCAGGCACTCTCGCAACCGTTGAGTCGAGGTTCCGTCTACAGCGGGGGTTGCCAGTTGGCGATGAGGACCTGGAGACGGGCGATGAGGTTCCCCCAGATCCCGGTGACCTGCAGCACGCCCACGGCGATCAAAAGGATGCCGCCTAGACGCATGACGGTCTGGGCATGACGGCGGGCGATGGCGTAGACCTTGAAGGCACGCTGGATACCGAGGCCGGCGAGAATGAACGGGATGCCGAGGCCGAGGCTGTAGGCGAAGGACAATAGTGCGCCGCGTTGGGCGCCCCCGGTGCTGACAGACAAGGTGAGGACGGCGGCCAGGGTCGGGCCGATGCATGGTGTCCAGCCGATGCCGAACAGCACGCCGAGCAGGGGCGCCCCGGCCAGACCTGCTCGCGGGCGGTAGCGAGGCCGCAGCGTCCAGCTGGTCAGGGGGATCCGGGTCAAGGCACCGGCGAAGATCAGCCCCAGCACGATGGTGACAGCGCCGAGGATCCGGGTGACCGTGGCTTGGTGCACCAGCAAGGTCGTCCCTACGGCGCCGAACGCGGCCCCGTAACTGGTGAAGACCGCGGCGAATCCGAGGACGAACAGCACCGTGCCGGCCACCGTTCGTCCCTTGGCTACCGGCCTCGTTGCGACCGTCTCGGATGACGCAATTGTGGCGGGATCTGTCGTTGTGGCTTGGGATGCGGCGTCGGCACCGGCAGTGCCGGTGACATAGGCAAGGTAGCCCGGCAGCAGCGGCAGGCAGCAGGGGCTGAGGAACGACACCAGGCCTGCGGCCGCGGCGATCGGGATGGCGAGGAGTAGCGGCCCGGTGATGATGAGGTCGCCGGGGCTGGCGACGGCGATCACCGCGACCCGCTAGGGGTGGCGTTCGAAGGGGAACTGGCTGTTTCGGCTTGTAGGTCGGCGATGAGGCCGCGCAGGGTGCTGTAGTTGATGCGGCCGATGACGCGGGCCGCGATCGCACCGCTGCGGTCGACGACGACGGTACTAGGGACAGCGCTGAACGGGACGATGCCGTTGAACCCGAGCAGGATCCGCCCATCACGGTCGATGATGCTTGGATAAGGCATCTTGAACGCCTTGGCGAACGCACGAGCAGCAGGCAGATTGTCGCGGGTGTCGATGCCGACGAAGCTGACCCCTTGGTCGACGGTCTCATTGGCTGCCTTGACGAGTTCTGGGGTCTCGGCACGGCAAGGGTTGCACCATGACCCCCACACGTTGATGACAACGATCTTGCCGCGCAGGTCGGCGAGATCCAACTGACTGCCGGTGAGGGTTTCACCGCGCACGACCGGCAGCGCCATTCGGTCCCCAAGTTGGTATCGCGTGAGCCCCGTGGGGTTGTCCTCGGCCTGCTGTCCGGCGCGCGATTGTGCCGAGTCGTCGAACACGCCACTGGCCCACAGGCCAATCACCGCGATCACGGTGACGATTGCCGCTGCGGTGACAAGCCGGCGCCACGGGCGACGTGGTTTGGCTGGTTGGGCACTTTCGGACTCTGTATCGGGGCTGGGTGTGGGCAGCGTCATGGCAGGGTTCTCCAGTACGACCAGAACTGTTCACCGACGAGGGCGAGCAGGAGCACCGCCCAGGCTGTCAGCACGACACCGTGGTAGCGGGTGATCAGGCTGAGAGTTCGCCGTGCGGTTGGCGGTGCAGGCAAGTTTCCGCGGTTGAGGTTGTGGAGCGTGACGTACCAGAAGATCGCGATGGTCACGGTCCACACCGCCATGCAGTACGGGCACAAGGCGCCGATCCGGTACAGGCTCTGGAAGATCAGCCAGTGCACGAACACGACACCGAACGTGGCGCCGGCCTGC
>NZ_DASRXP010000197.1:0-4652 GCF_035687465.1 Kribbella sp. | reverse complement strand
CAACCGAGAGCTAACCGGCCGGTGTGGTGGTCAGGAAGTCGGCTGCGTGGTCGTGGGTCCATTGGTGGAAGGTGCGGCCGGGGTTGCCGGTGAGGGTTTTGTAGTCGGGGGTGACCGGTTCGGGGTCGTCTACTAGGGAGGCCCAGTACTGGACTGAGCCTTCGGCCAGGATGGGGTCCACGCCCGTTGCGAGCATTAGCTGGCGGGCTTCTTCCGGCGACTGCTCGGCGATCCGGAGGTCCTTGCCGATCACGCTGGCGATGGTCGCGACCTGCTCCTCTTGCGTGAGCACCTGCGGGCCGGTGAGCTCGTACTTGCGCCCGATGTGCGCATCGTCCAGCAACGCCAGTACGGCGATGTCGGCGATATCGCGCTCGTGGATCAGCGATCGTCCTGCCTTGGGCGATGGCATGGAGACCGTCGAACCCGTGCGAATCTCTTCGGCCCAGGTCAACGTGTTGGCCGCGAACCCGCCGACCCGCAGGAAGGTCCAGTCCGCCGCGGCCAGGAGTTGTTCGACTTGGCCCCACACGCCGTTGTACTCCGCAGGCTGATCGTCCTTGACGTTCAACGCCGACAGGTAGACGACCCGCCGTACCTGCTCGGTCAAGGCCTCGACGACGGGCGCCGCGCCCTCGGCACTGAACGAAGGCCAGAGCAGGAACGCCGCATCCACACCGGCCGCGGCCTTGCGCACCGCCGCCGGGTCATTGATGTCGCCGACAACCAGTTCGACCTCGGGAGGCAGTCCCGACAACAGTGGCTGCCGCACCAGTGCTCGTACGGCGACGCCGGCTTCCAACAGCCCGGCGACCACATGCCGGCCGACCTTCCCAGTAGCTCCGGTCACGAGAATCATGTGCACATCCCCTTTCGTCGAGGTCCCTTCGCCACCCAGCCTGGGACCTCAACAATGGTTCAGGTCAAGCCGGAGTCGATAGGGTGCCGTCATGCTCGAGTTCGTACTGCGGGTCGTCGGGGTGCTGGTCGCGTTCCTCGTCGCGCCCTTGCTGGTCGGTCAGGCCGAGCACAAGGTGATGGCGCACATGCAGTCCCGGCTGGGACCCATGTACGCCGGTGCGTTCCACGGCTGGGCGCAGTTGGTCGCGGACGGGGTCAAGTTCGTCCAGAAGGAGAGCGTGACGCCGGCGGCCGCGGACAAGCGGGTGTTCGAGTGGGCCCCGGTGGTCGCGATCCTGCCGTACATGGCGGCGCTGGCCGCGATCCCGATCGCGCCGAACATCGTCGGCGCGGACCTGGACTCCGGGTTGTTCTTCGTCCTGGCCGTGATGTCGGTCGGCGTGCTCGGATCGCTGATGGCGGGCTGGGCCAGCGGCAACAAGTACAGCCTGCTCGGCGGGCTCCGGGTCGCCGCGCAGCTGATGAGCTACGAGTTGCCGTTCGTGTTGTCCGCAGCGAGCGTCGCGGTCGCCGCCGGCACGTTGAGCCTGACCGGGATCGTCGACCAGTGGAACCCATGGTGGCTGCTCTGGCAGTTGCCCGGCCTCGTGGTGTTCTTCATCGCCGGACTGGCGGAGTTGCAGCGGCCGCCGTTCGACATGCCGGTGGCCGACTCGGAGGTCATCTTCGGGCCCTACACGGAGTACACCGGGCTGCGGTTCGCGTTGTTCCTGCTCGCGGAGTACGCCGGGATCGTCGTCCTGGCCGGCCTCACGACGGTGTTGTTCCTGGGCGGCTGGAGCGGACCGGGTCCCGATTCGATCGGCTGGATCTGGAGCCTGCTCAAGATCGCGGCGGTCTCGGTCCTGGTGATCTGGGTTCGGGTGGCGTTCCCGCGGATGCGCGCGGACCAGCTGCAGAAGCTCGCCTGGCAAGGCCTCGTGCCGGTGGCGCTGCTCCAGCTCGCGCTCACCGGCATCGGGGTCGTCATCTTCTACTAAGGCGTCGCGAGGGCCTCCGTCGGCGACAAGCGAGAAGCGCGGATCGCTGGATAGAGCCCAGCCAGTGCACCGATCACCAGCGTCGCCGCGATCCCCCCGATGACCGCCCACAACGGAATCACCGTCAGCCAATCCTGGTACGCCGCGTAGGCCGCCGTGACCCCACTGCCGAGAACGGCCCCGCCGATCCCGCCCAACGCCGACAGCAGCAACGACTCGGTCAGGAACTGCGACCGGATCTGACCCCGGGTGGCTCCCAGGGACCGCCGCAGCCCGATCTCCGCGCGGCGTTCGAGCACCGAGATCACCATGATGTTGGCGACGCCAACTCCGCCGACCAGCAGCGCGACAGCGCCGAGGCCGAGCAGCAGTCCGGTGAACGCCTCGCCCGCGGCCTGCTTCGCCGCCAGCGCATCCGACGGACGGGACACCTCGACCTCATTCGGTGCCTCGGGATTGGCTGTCGCCCCGAGCACCGCACGAACGGACTCGACCTGTGCGTCGATGGACCGCGTGTAGATCGTGGTCGGATGCCCGTCGAAGCCGAGGGTGGAATCCGCCGCCGGCCAGCCGATCAGCGCGGCACTGTCGAGCTCGGGGGCGAGAGCGGCCGGTTCCAGGATGCCGAGCACGGTGAACCACTCACCGCCGATCAGCACCTGGATGTCCGGGCCGGACCGGCTGATCCCGAGCCGCTCGGCGGCACTCGAGCCCAGCACGGTCGCCGGATAGCTGCCGGTCGCGGCGTCGAGCCACTTCCCGTTCCGGACGGTCCCGCCGATCGTGGTCAGCAGGTCGGTGCGGGCGGCGTACGGGACGATGCCGTTGGTCTGGATCGCCGGGATCTTGTCGCTGCGGTAGACGTTCGCGTCCTCGACCCGGCCGATCGCGGACAACGCCTGGACCGGGGCGATCCGGCGGACCATCGACTCCGACGCCAGCGGTAGCTGGGCCTGCTCACCGGTCAGCCTGGTGCCGGGGGAGACGGTGAGCAGATTGGTGCCGAGGGCATCGAGTGTCTCGTCCAGCTCCGCCTGCGAGGACGACGAGATGCCGACCACCGCGACCATCGCGGCGATCCCGATCGCGATGCCCAGGGCCGACAGGAAGGCCCGCGTCGGCCGGGTCCGCAGCCCGACCGCGCCCACCTTGAGCACGTCTCCCGGCCAGAGCCGGGCCGGCTGCAACCGGGCTTCATTGCTCATGAGCGGACCTCCGCGACGATGCGGCCGTCCCGCATCTGGACCTGGCGGGGGAGCGAGGCGGCGATGTCGCGGTCGTGCGTGATGATCACGACCGTGGTGCCGTCCGCGTGCAGGTCGCGGAAGAGCTGCATGACGCCCGCGCCCGAGGCGGTGTCCAGTGCCCCGGTCGGCTCGTCCGCCAGCAGCAGTGGCGGCTCACCCGCCGCCGCACGAGCCACGGCGACCCGCTGTCGCTCACCGCCCGACAGTTCGTGCGGCTCGTGATCCATCCGGTGCTCCAGGCCGACCCTCTCGAGCGCCGCTGCGGCCCGCTTGCGCCGCTGGCTCGCCCGCAGCCCCGAATACAGCAACCCGTCCGCCACGTTGTCCACCGCCCGTACTCCGGAGGCCAGGTGGAACTGCTGGAAGACAAAGCCGATCCGGGTCGCCCGCAGTGCCGAGAGACCCGAGTCGGACAGCCGCGCAACGTCGTACCGGTCAATCCGGACAGTTCCCGAGGTGGGCCGGTCGAGCGTGCCGAGCACGTTCAGCATGGTGGACTTGCCGGAGCCCGACGGCCCCACGATCGCCACCAGTTCGCCCCTGTCGATCCGCAGCGAGACCCCGCCGAGCGCAGCGACCCCGCCCGGGTAGAGCTTGGTCACCTCGGTCAGCTCGATCATTTCGGCACCCCCACCGTGACGCCCTGGGCGATCCCGCTGCCGCTGATCTCGACCCGGCCGCTCGCGAACATGCCGGTCTTCACCGGCACGTACCGCGAGCTGGTGCCATCCGTGACCTCGACCCCGAAACCGCCTTCGGTCAGGGCCAGCAGCGCCGCCACCGGCACGGTCAGCACGTTCTTCCGTTCGGACGCCGTGAACGTGACGTCAACCGAAGCCAGCGCGTAGGCCGCCAGCTGCTTCTGGTTGTCCAGGGCAACGATCACCTCGACCTTCGTCTCCGGGTCCTGGTCCTGCCCCGCGGCAGGCACGATGACCGTCGACACCTTCTCCACCCGGCCCGCCGCCGTACTGTTGTCCGGCAGCGTGACGCTCACTGCCGAGCCCTTCTTGGCCAGCCGCTGGTCCGACGCCTCGAGCTCGACGGTGACGGCCTTCTTCGTGCCGGTGTAGGTGAGCACGTTCTGACCGGGCCCGAGCTGAGCACCCTCCTGGGTCGACAGGCTGTCCACCCGGATCGAGCCGGAGGCGTACAGCACCTGGCCCAGCTCGACGGCCCCGGTCTCGTCCAGACCGCGATCCTCCTGCCACTCCTCGACCGCATCGGCGGTCGCGGACGTGTACTCGTCGTTGACCGTGAACCCCGTATAGCCCAGGGCCTTGAGGTTCTGCTCGAGCTGCAGGACGTCCGGCCCCTCGCTGTCGACTGCGAGTCGCCGGTAGGCCGGCAGAGCGCCGTACATGAGACTGGTGGGCTTGTTGTTCACCTCGTAGACCGTTTGCCCCCGGTAGAACTCCTGTCCGCTGTCGGGGAGGCTAGTGACGGTCCCGGCGCTGCGGCCGGTGGCTGTGCTGCTCGTGCCGTACCCCAGTTCGCCGTCGGC
>NZ_DASRXP010000196.1:0-3476 GCF_035687465.1 Kribbella sp. | reverse complement strand
TTCTCGCACGGCCCGATCTGCGGACTCCTCGGGCTGCTTTGCATCCTGAACGCCGGGCTCGGTCTGCTGGTGCCGGGGATCCAGTACCGGCTGCTCTGGATCACCGACGGCGTCCTGAAGATCGCCGCCGGCTCCAGCATGGTGTGGCTCAGTTACTGACCGGCTCCAGCACGAACTGCGGGATCTTCCGGGTGGTCTTCTTCTGGTACTCCGCGTAGTCGGGGTACGCGGCCACGGACCTCTTCCACCACAGGTCGTACTCCTCGCCCTCGATCTCGCGGGCGACGTACTCGCCGGTGGTCTCGCCGTCCTGCAGCGTCACCTTGGGGTCGGCCGTCAGGTTGTAGTACCAGACCGGGTGCTTCGGAGCGCCGCCGAGCGAGGCGACCGCGACGTACACGCCGTCGTGCTCGACGCGCATCACGGGGACCTTGCGGATCTTGCCGGACTTGTTGCCGCGCATGGTCAGGAGGATGACTCCCCTGCCGTTGAAACCGGCCGCTTCGGTGCTGCCTGAGGTCTCGATCTTCTCGACCGCGGCGCGGACCCAGTTGGTCGGGCTGGGGGCGTAATCAGCGTTGGATGACATATCACGCACTCTACTGGTGATATGTCATCCATCCACAGCGGAGCGTGATTCCGGCTCCGCCTCGGCGATCGCCTTGAGCGCGGCGAGCCGGTGGTCCCATTGAACCGCGACCTCTTCGATCCACCGGGCCGTCGACGTCAGCACGGCCGGCCGCAGTCCGAACCGGACATCACGCCCGAACTTACGACTGTCGACCACCCCAGCAGCCTTGAGCACCCCGAGATGCTGGACTACGGCCTGCCGGGTGATGGGCAACTCGCCGGCCAGCGCAGTCGCAGTACGGTCTCCCTGCTGGGCAAGGAGTTCCACCAGGCCGCGACGGGTCGGATCCGCGAGGGCCGCGAGGACCTCGCCGGTCGTCACAGCTCGGGAGCCAGCGCGCTGAGTGCGGCCAGTCCCCCGTCCCAACCCTGCGACGCGTCCTCGGCCTGCTTGGCCCGCACGTCTTCCGGCCGGTCGAGGCGATCGAAGCCGGACTCGACCACGAGCAACCTGGTCCCCTCACCCTCGGGCGTGAGGGTGAACTCGACCAGGTTCGAGTTGCCAGGCACCGGCTCGGTGTCGGGCTCGACGGCGTACCGATAGGCGAACCGGCGGCCAGGCTCGACCTTCTCGACGAACCCGAGGTACTCCCCGTGCTCGTCCCACCGCATCACCAGGCGGCCGCCCGGGCGGAGGTCGATCTCGGCACCACCGAACGCGTACCAGCGGGCGAACTGCTCCGGTTGGGTCAGAGCGTTCCAGACCTTCTCGGGCCGCGCCTCGACGTACACCTCACGCTCGATGCTGTCCATCCGCGAAGTCTGCCAGTCGAACCGCCTGATGTGCAAGCTTCCGCTTGCACATCATCTTCAGCTCTCGGCGGGCTCCAGCAGGAGGACGGGGAGCACCCGGGTGGTCTTGGTCTGGTACTCCGCATAGTCGGGCCACACGTCGACCGACCGCGCCCACCACAGGTCCCGCTCCTCACCCTCGAGCTCCCGGGCGACGAACTGGCCGGCGGTCTCGCCATCCTGCACCTGGACGTTCGGGTCGGCCTTGAGGTTGTAGTACCAGACCGGGTTCTTCGGAGCACCGCCGAGCGACGCCACCACGGCGTACCGGCCGTCGTGCTCGACTCGCATCAACGGCACCTTGCGGATCTTGCCGCTCTTGTTGCCGCGCATGGTCAGGAGCACGACACCCTTGCCGTGCTCGATCACCGCGGTCGTTCCCGCCTGCTCGATCGTCTCCACCATGTCGGCGACGAAGGGCATCGTACTGGGGGCGTATTCCGGTTGAGTTGACATGTCAACACCATACTGGTGACGCGTCACCAAGACAACACTCCGTGCCGGAGTGATTCCTCAGTGCGCAGCTTGGTGGCGCGCGACCCGGGCGGCGCGCTCGCGCTCCATCCGCCGGCGAGGATCGAGGTCGTCGGACAGCGAGGCCGGGCCGGCCACATGCAGCAACAGCCAGGTCAGGCGCCACTTGAACCGGTAGCCAAGACTGAGTCCGTCGTTCTTCTTGCTCATCACACTCTCCAGTCGATCAGCGCGGTAGACATTTTGTGTGGCAACAGTTTGTATACCAACTGTTAGTGTAGTCAACACCAACCGAAGGAGAGAAATGCCCGAACCGACCGAAGAGGTGGATCTACTCGCGCTGGACCGCCAGGTCTGCTTCGCGCTGGCGGTCGCCTCCCGCAGCGTGATCGCCCTCTACCGTCCGCTGCTGGACCCGATGGGCCTCACCCACCCGCAGTACCTGGTGATGCTCGCGCTCTGGGAAGAGTCGCCCTTGTCGGTCAAACAGCTGAGCAACCTGCTCCAGCTGGACCCAGGAACCCTCTCCCCCTTGCTCAAACGCCTCGAAGCAGCCGGCTACCTGACCCGCGCCCGCAACCCCCGGGACGAACGAAACCTGGCCATCGAACTCACCGAAACCGGCCAGTCCCTCCGCACCCAAGCCCTCAAAATCCCACCAGCCATCATCGACCGCCTAGGCATGACGCTGACCGAACTAGAAGCCCTCCACAAATCCCTAACCCGAGTGATAACCGCCGCAACCACCTGATGCCGCTCCAAGTCGCCGCCTACCAACTTGCATCGGCAAGTGATCTCGACGCAGCTCTCAGAGCCCTCCAAGCAGCAGACCCAGCCGCAGATGTCGCCTGCTTCCCCGAGTGCTTCCTGCAGGGCTATCTGACCGATCGCGACCTCGCCCAACACCAAGCTCTCGACCTGCGCTTGCCGCAGTTCGATCAACTGCTCGACCAACTGAGCACGGTCAGGCCGATGCTGGTCTTCGGACTGATCGAGCGCGACAACGCGAAGCTTTACAACACGGCAGTGGTGGTCCACCGCGGGCAACTCGTCGGCAAGTACCGCAAGAGGAACCTGCTGGCGGGCGAATCGCTCTTCACCGCCGGCGACTCCGACCCGATCTTCGAGGTCGGCGGCACGACCTTCGGCATCAACATCTGCTTCGACCTGCAGTTTCCCGAGAGCGCTGCCTCACTCGTCCGGCAAGGTGCCTCGCTGCTCCTCTGTCCGTGCAACAACATGATGCGACGTGCGACCGCCGAGAAGTACAAGTATCTCCACCACCAACTCCGCCGCCGCCTGGCGCTGGAAAACAACCTCTGGATCATTTCGTCCGACGTCACCGGACCCCCCGATGCCGAACGGATCTGCTACGGCCCAACCTCGGCAATCAACCCCAGCGGAGCAGTAGTCGCCCAGGTCCCCCTCTTCACCCCCGACCACCTGAGCATCCAGATCTAGGAACTCAGGGGGCTGTGGTTGCGCCGGTGCATCGGGACTGTGGTTGCGCCGGTGCATCGGGACTGTGGTTGCGCCGGTGCATCGGGACTGTGGTTGCGCCGGTGCATCGGGACTGTGGT
>NZ_DASRXP010000195.1:0-2146 GCF_035687465.1 Kribbella sp. | reverse complement strand
TGAGGGTTTGCAGGCGGGCGATCTCGGTCCGCGCGGCGTCGAGAGTCAGCAGCTGTTCGCTGCCGCTCATCGAGTACACCGGCCGTGCGCCCAAGATCTCCATACCCAGAAGCCTAGACACCACCACCGACAGTTTCCGTGCGGAATGCCCTTATCTGTAAGGGATTCCGAAGATTGTCTGGATCTTGTGGGTGGTATCGAATCAGGCCAAGTTGTCCACAGCAACCTTTGAGCTGTGGACGGAGGAGGTGGGTTGGATGGCCCACTACTCCGTGATACCGTGTACTGGTACTTAGCGGCACCGAGTAGTCGAGCGCGGCGAGGAGGATAGGGATGGATGATCTGACGGAGATGCTGAAGGGCACTCTGGAGGGTTGCGTGCTGGAGATCATCGGCAGCGAGGAGACCTACGGGTATGCCATCACGCGTCGGCTGAACGAACTCGGCTTCGCCGACGTCGTCGAGGGGACGGTTTACACCATCCTGCTGCGACTGGAGAAGAACCGGCTCGTCCAGGCGACGAAACGACCGTCCGGGCAGGGCCCGCCGCGCAAGTTCTATGCGCTCAACGACGCGGGGCGCGTAGAACTCGCGACGTTCTGGGCGAAATGGGAGTACGTCTCATCACGGATCGACAAGCTCAAGGAGGGCGAGGAATGAACTTCTGGGAGACCATCACAGGCAGCGATCTCACCGAGGAATGGAAGGCGTTCGAAGCCCGGGCCGCGGCCTTGCCGGCCGACTACCGGGCGGCGTGGGGCGAGATCAAGGGTCACCTCGTTCCCTACTCGGACTTCACGGGTCGCAACCTGATGCCGATTCTCGACGGGGTGCTGGGGCTGCTCGAAGAGGCGGCGGCCGACGGGCAGAGCACGCGCGAGGTGCTGGGTGACGACATCGCGGGCTTCTGTGCGGCGGTGGCCGGCGGCGAAGGGGCCCCGAGCTTCCGTGACCGGTGGCGCGAGCAGTTGAACAAGAACGTGGCAAGGAAACTGGGCAGGCTAGGAGACTGACATGGGCATCCAAGACATCATTGAAGGCAAGAAGCAGTGGCGTGCACACATGGCACGGGTCAAGGCGCTCCCGCCGGACTACCAGATCGTCTACAAGGAGATTCAGAAGTACTTCTTCAAGGTCGGACCGGTCGGCCTGGATGACGGGTCTCTGCTCTCGGACATCGTCGACTTCTTCGAGCAGGGGGTCGCGGACGGCAAGGGAGTACTGGAACTCATCGGCAACGACGTCGCGGTCTTCGCCGACGGCCTGATCAAGGACTCGCCCACCTACGCGGACATCTATCAGGAATCCATCAGCGGGAAACCCGGCAAGGCCGAGAAGTAAGGCACCTGCGGGGCCAGACGCGCCCTACGCGAGGCTCCAGAGTTGGGCCGAGCCGGAGACGGTGAGGCTCCAGGGCGGCGGCGTGACGGGGTAAAGCGGGTGGTGGCGCTGTAGCCGGACGCGGTGAAGAGTTCGCTGATGGAGCTTGAGCTTGGCCTTTACCGTTCGCGAACCCTCGCGTGACGGGTTGATTCCGCGCACCGCCCGGCGCCACCGCTGTCACTACCTGTGCGCGAGACGCGATAGGTACGTGGGCCGCAAGTCACTTACTCGCAGCTGAGTAAGCACTTTCCGAGAAGGTGCGCGTTCCGTTCCAGGCGACGAGACGAAGCACGAGGCGCCCGCCCTGGGTTAAACCAGGACGGTCGCCTCGCCAGTTGCCTGATGTTCAATGTCGCTACCCAACTAGGCGCGACCCTGTTCGGGGTCCGGAGAACCGACGAGAACGGTGGTGTTGCCGAACACCTCCTCGCCACGGCCCATCTCCGCATGTGCCCGCGGAATACCGTCGAACTCGAGGGTGCGACCTAGGACGGGATCGATCTTGCCTGCCCTCACAAGGTCGTTGTACGCAATGGCTTGTTTGTCATTGGTCCCGTGCGATCCCTGGAAACGCTTCTGGCGGGTCCAGTGATAGCGCAAGTCAACCATCGCGTCGAAGCCGGTCGTACCGGCGCAGATGACGACCATGCCACCGGGCTGGCACATGAGGATGCTGGTGGCGATTGTCGCGGCACCGGGATGCTCGAAGACGATGGCGGGATCTCGGCGTTCCCCGGCGATTTCCCAGAATTTCTTGCCGAAC